>JBGSTR010000179.1:0-10055 GCA_041736365.1 Chromatiaceae bacterium
CGCGCGTCCTACGCCGACCTCGAGCCGCCGAGGACATCGCGGCGGTCTTTGGACTTCATCGCCGACGACAACCCGGATGCCGCTGATCACTGGGTCGCGCAGCTCCACACCCAGCTTCGGCTCCTGGCCACGCAGCCGCTCATGGGGCGCGCCCGCGACGAGCTCGCCCCCGGGATCCGGAGTTTCCCGTTCGGCCGGTATCTCGTCTTCTACCTGCCGATCGGTGACGGGATCGACGTCGTGCGCGTCCTGCACGGTACACGCGACGTCGAAACGGCGTTTGGCGAAGACAACCCATAGGGCCACCGTCGTCGACCGCTCCCGGGTTCGGTAGGGCACGGCCTCGTGGCGTTCCGTAGGACCACGGGCTCGCGAGCACGACGAACACCTTGGGCATCGTCACGGGGGGGCTTGATCGTGGCCTGTGCCGCCCCTGCCAGCCCCTGGCGGCGGGCGCTTTGCGACCAAAACCGGCCCGTAAAGATAAATTGGTGTGCGGCAGCAAAGGAAGGTTAAGCCGTCCGTCAGCCGACTGGAAACCAATCGACCCCCTTTGTCCCTGCTACACCAGCCACTCCAGCCCGACCCGGTCGTGGCCAGCGATGACCGCTCGCGGCGATCCCCAGCAGTCCGATCCCCAGCAGCCCGCAGGCGGCCCGCGAGAGCCGCGCCGGGCGCAAACCGGCTCGGATGGCGCGGACGAGTGGCTGCTGCGCAAACACCGTCGCTGATTGCACGTTCGTTCTCATCTCCTTGTCCTCTTCAATGCTGCGTTGTCGGGTTGTTCGTAATCTCGTCTTGTTCGGCGCGCTGCCCTCGCTTTCTCCGGCACTCTGGCTCCCACGCTCCGGCGTGGGAGCAATTCCGGACGCTCCAGCGTCCCGTCGGCATCAGGCCGCGGAGCGGCCAAGACGGCGTTCCCACGCCGGAGCGTGGGAACGAGGAGACGCGGCGTCGAGGCCGCTGGGGTCAGAAGCTCATGCGGTTCAGCGTTTCTCCGGTCTTGGCATCCTTGACCGTAGCCCTGAGCGTCCCTTCGACGCCGCAGCGTCCGAGCATCACCAGCTCCTGAGCTCCGTTGTCGTTGATGTCGTCGATGGTTTCCAGATCGAGCGGGGTGCACTCGCTGCTGAACCACATCCGGCTGACGCCACCGTCGCCGTCGCGGAGCTCGGCGGTCACCTGACCGGTGTCGGGGTTGCGGGCAAGCAGGGCATACTCGTCGAGACCATTGCCGTTGATATCCGCCACCTGCACCAACTTCACCGGGGCAAAGCTCGAGTTGTAGCCGCGCACGGTGGCCGCGGTGACGTTGGTGCGTGCGTTGGCGATGCGCACCAGAATCTTGCCGGTGATCGGGTCGCGCAGCAGCATCGCCACGTTCGCGGTCGCGTTGCCGACCGCATCCGTGACCGGCAGGGCTTGCAGCAGATCAAGCTGAGGCTCCCACCAAGTCCCCACCGTATTGACGTTCGCGCCGCTCCGGGTGTCTTTGATCACCAACCGATCGGTCTCGTCGGCCTTCACAAGCACCACGCCGACCTCGGCACTGCCGTTTCGGTTGAGGTCCGGCAGCGTAATCACCTGAAGCGGATCAAAGCGCGGGGCGAACCAGAGGTTGTTGATCGAGTCGCCGGTGAGTGCATCGCGAATCTCGACCCGGGTGGCACCCTCGGCTAGCATCCCCAGCTCGGGGTTGCCGTTGCCGTCCTGATCCGGGAGCACGGTCAGATCCAAGGGTGTGAGGCTCGCATTGAAGGCAACCGAACCCAGCAGATCCCCCGAGAGGACGTCTCGCGTATCCGCCCGCGCTGAATCTTTACCGAGCACCGCCAGGTTCGCCGCCGGGAGTGAGCCGTACCCGGAGTCGTCCATTACCTCGACGTCCACCGGGAGCAGATCGGCGCCGAGATCGAATTGGCTGACCAATGTACCGCTGGCGGCGTCCTTCACCGTCGCGCGGCTCCCGCCGTCACCTTCCGCAACCACGACGATCTCCGGGGTGCCGTCCCGGTTGATGTCGCCCAAGGGCCGCAGCCAGGCGCGGCCTGCGGGCACCGCCCCGGACTGCACCTCGAAGGCACCCATGTCGAGCCGGCCGTTTATCACCCGCGGATAGCCATCGCCGCGCTGGTCGAAGTCCGGCGGCGGCACGAACGCCGGGTCTCCTCGGTCGATAGCCGGGCTGCCGGTAAGCAGGGCGTGGGTGAGCGTCGGACCACCATTATCCTGTAGCGGACCGAGCATCGGGTCCACGCCGATGAGGTTGGAGCCAGGAACGGACTCGTTTATGCTAGACGAACCTGGGTTCTTAATAACGTTGTAATCGGCAGCAAAGGTCCCCGATAAGTCAGAGCTCGAGACCTCGTTAGAATTGTCCGCCACAATGCTGTTCTGCAATAGGGGACGCATATCACTTTCAGTGAAAATATTGACAAAGATACCAGTGCCTTCCCGGTTTGCGGTGTTTCCTACAATCGTACTGTTTACGATTCTTACAGAACTTGGTTGATAGCTATTGAGAGCGATTCCGAACAAGTTGCCGGAGACCGTGGTGTTGCTAACGTCAAGGGAGCTACCATCAAACGAATAGTTGGCGAGTCTAAGTCCGCCATTACTGTTGCTGTCAATCGTGCTGTCTCGCACGAAACAACTAGAGCCATCGTAAAGGCCTCCCCCTCCAAAGACTCCATGCCCAGCATTGCCGGAAATGGTGCTCCGTTCAACCACTACTGTGCCGCCTCGGGAAAATGAAATACCGTCTCCTTGGTTATACGCAATGGTGCTATTTACGACTTTCGGAACCCGTAAACCCTCTGCCGAGACCCCAATGCCACTATTACCGACAATGCTGCTATTCTCCACCAGCTCTTCACCTCTGGAGTAAAAATCCACCCCCGGGCAGGCGCCGGTTTGAAGGCCGTACCCATTTCCCGATATCTCGCTATCTTGAACGCGAACGCGAACAGCACAGGCCCCCCGAACGCCACCTTAATTGTTGAAGATCACCGTGTGCTGAATATCGATTTGGCCTGACCAGTAGACGCGAGAATGATAACCCACGAGGGACGATGATGAGCCGAATACTGCTGGGCCTCCGTTACCGCTGATGACGCTGTTCGAAGCTAGGAGTGTTGGAGTCGCCAGATTACGATTTGATTCGAAGGCAACTCCTCCGCCCGTATTCTCGGAAACGGTACTGCTTTCGATGATAACGTGACCGCTGTTTCCCGCTGGGTATGACGCGTAGCGACCTGGGTGATTTATCCTGCCGCCGATGCCAAATTCCCTATTTCCGGTTATTACCGAGTTCTGAACGGTAAGCGTCGGCTCGCCTTGGTGGCCCTGTTCTACGTTCATTTCGAATGCGACGCCTCCACCAAGTCCGCTCGCTGCCTTCCCGCGGGTCAAGGTGAGGCCAGATAGCGTCACGTCGGCGTTGGCAATATTGGCCTCGAAGATCGGCGCTGAAAGGTTGCCGTCCAGGGTCAGCACATCGGGACCGGGTCCAGCGACGTTAAGCGAATCGGTGATGAGAATCTGTCCAGAGGTGAGCACGATCGTCCCGCTGACGGACGAATCGAACAGGATCTCATCCGCCCCTGCCAGGGCATTGGCATCGAGCACCGCCTGACGCAGGCTTCCGGCGCCGGAGTCGTTGGTGTTCGTGACCGTGAGGGTGGCAGCCGGGGCGAGAGCGGGCGTAGCAAGAGCCAGAACCATGGCGGCCGCCGAGGCGAGATGCATCCTCGGGTGCGGGCGCAGACAGGCTGCGACCGAGCGGGCAAGTGTATGGAGAGGGAGCTCAGTGATGTTGGACATGACGGATCCTCCGATTGAGCGCAGGGTGAGCCCGGGTAAAGAAGGTTGTCGCCAAGGGGCGAGTCCTCGCGGCAGCAGGATGCTCAAGCGAGGTATCCCGACGGACACGCGACACTCGGGAGTATGGGGAGTCGCACACGGCACAAAGCGATCGCTTGGAGCGTTCATTGCCTCGGAGCGCCGGGGAAGCGCCCAGGTTTGTCGCGGCAGTGTGATTGTAGTACACACGGGTAGACACAACGGCGAAATTGTGTACAGGTCCAAGTCGACCAGGGTCGGGCGCTGATTCGACCGGCGTATCGCTCGGTAAGGCGCTCGGGACGCGCAGACACGGCGCCAAATGGCGGTACACGACCGAAGCCATACCAGGTTTACGCGCACCAACGTTGCCGGCCACGCACCCTCATCCCCCGTCGGATCCGGCGACGTGCCCGATGCCGCCGCGTCGCGGGCGCGTCGTCGCGGGCGCAATCGGGGGCGGGTCGTTGGATAATCCCCGCAGTCACTGCGAACACCGCTGCCTGCCAGCGTTCAGGGTCTGCTTCCCGCTGGCTTGCGGCCATTCGGAGGGGTTAGGGCGCTGACCGCTCTGGGTCGGTTTGCGCCCCCCAGGAGTGAACGGCTGCGGACGCCGGCCGCGATGGTCCCTGAGCGGCCAAGAGCTGTCGCTCGTCGGTCAGATACGCACCTTCCGCTAAACGCGGTTAACTGCCACTGGTGGCATTGGCTACTAACGGGCGGAAACAACCCAATTCACCACAAGGGCTATGGTTGTCAGCGACAGCTTCAAAACCAACACTGGACATTGTTATCGATACGGGGGCGGGCGACGTAACTACTGCACCGAATATTGCGGCCTCGTGCAAGAATGCGAACATAGACTACAAGGCATGACCATGCCGAGCGAGCAACAGACCTTCATTTTCGAGGACAACGCCGCGGAGCGCGACGCGATCGCCGAGTTGGCGGCCTGTGTTTGTCTGCGGGCCGAGGGCAATGTGCCCGTGCTAGTCATTCACGAGACCTTCAAACCGGAGCGCCCAGGATTTCTGGTGCGCGACCTGCTGATCGCCGAAATGGGCGGCCAGGAGCGACTGGGCCGTCATCAGCAGTACGGACGACTGGGCGCCTATCTTCGCGCTCGAAAAAAATGTCAAAGGAGATGCATCACCAAGCGACCCTTCACTGATCGTCACACGCCAACCTGGAGAACCACATCAGCATGAATATAAAGAGTCCCTTGACTGCAGCGGTATGTCTCACGGCCCTGATGACAATGGCCCCGGCTTTCGCGCTCGCTGCGGATAAGCCCAATATCCTCTTCATCGTCTCCGACGATACCGGCTATGGTGATCTCGGCCCCTACGGCGGCGGGGAAGGTCGCGGCATGCCGACGCCCAACATCGACCGCTTGGCGGACGACGGCATGACCTTCTTTTCCTTCTATGCCCAGCCGAGCTGCACGCCCGGTCGCGCAGCGATGCAGACCGGGCGCATCCCGAACCGCAGCGGGATGACGACCGTCGCCTTCCAAGGCCAGGGAGGCGGCCTGCCAGCGGCGGAATGGACGCTCGCGTCCGTCCTCAAGCAGGGCGGCTACCAGACCTACTTCACCGGCAAGTGGCACCTCGGCGAGGCCGACTATGCGCTCCCCACCGCACAGGGCTATGACGAGATGAAATACGTCGGCCTCTATCACCTCAATGCCTACACCTATGCTGATCCGACCTGGTTCCCGGATATGGATCCTGAGCTGCGAGCCATGTTCCAGAAAGTGACCAAAGGATCGTTGTCCGGAAAGGCAGGAGAGAAGCCGACGGAAGACTTCAAGATCAATGGACAGTATGTCGATACGCCGGACAAAGGCGTCGTCGGCATCCCCTTCTTCGATGGCTACGTCGAAAAGGCCGCGATCGAGTTCCTGGAGCAGGCCGCCAAGGATCCCGGTAAGCCATTCTTCATCAACGTCAACTTCATGAAGGTCCACCAGCCGAATCTGCCGGCGCCCGAGTACGAGCACAAGTCGCTGTCGAAAAGCAAGTACGCCGACTCGGTCGTGGAACTTGACGCACGCATCGGCCACATCATGGACAAGCTGCGCGAACTCGACCTCGATCAGAACACCATGGTCTTCTACACCACCGACAATGGAGCCTGGCAGGACGTCTACCCGGATGCCGGCTACACACCCTTCCGTGGCACGAAAGGGACGGTGCGCGAGGGCGGCAACCGAGTGCCTGCGATCGCGGTCATGCCCGGTAAGGTCAAGCCGGGAAGCAAGAGCCATGACATTGTCGGCGGACTCGACCTGATGGCGACCTTTGCCAGCGTGGCCGGCGTCGAGTTGCCCAAGGTAGACCGCGAAGGCGCGCCGATCGTCTTCGATAGCTACGACATGTCGCCAGTGCTATTCGGAACCGGCAAGTCGGACCGCAAGTCCTGGTTCTACTTCACCGAGAACGAGCTGACTCCCGGCGCGGCACGCGTTGGCAACTACAAAGCGGTGTTCAACCTGCGCGGCGATGACGGGCAGCAGACCGGCGGTCTGGCGGTCGATACCAATCTCGGCTGGAAAGGGGCGGACAAGTATGTCGCCACCGTACCCCAGGTGTTCGACCTATGGCAGGATCCGCAGGAACGCTACGACATCTTCATGAACAACTACACCGAGCGCACCTGGACGCTGGTCACCATCAACGAAGAGATCCAGAAGCTGATGAAGACCTATGTCGAGTATCCCCCGCGCAAGCTGCAGAGTGAGGTCTACACAGGCCCGATCACGCTGACGCAGTATCAGCGGTTCCAGCATGTTCGCGATCTGCTCAAGAACGAAGGTGTCAACATTCCCATGCCAACGGGCAATTGACGGGAGGTATGCGCCGGCTCACGCCCGGCGCTCGGTCATCCCAAGAGGGGATCGCTCGCCGGGCGGAGTCTGATCAACACTGATCACCCCGCCTTCCAAGCACCATCAGGCTTGGAAGGCGCGTCCTCCATCACGGATTGGCCCGCGACGCGGGCGAACGACGCTCACGACGCGTTCAGCTCGTCACGCTTTTCGCGATGACCAAATACGCAGTCAAGTGACCGCGATGCTCAAACAAAACACACGATTGCTTGACATGGCAGGCAAGCATCGCCGCGGGCTTCGAGGGTGGCGTACAGCCACAAGGTAAACAGGATCTCCGGGGCAATCGCCGTGCGCCCACTGCCCCCTTCCACCGCACGGATGCCGGCATACATCCGACTCAAATCGGCCCGCTCCACATAGTCCCACACCAGCCGCGCCCGATGCCCTTCGGCCAACAGGGACTCCAGATCGCTCAGGCGTAGCTCTACTTGTGTGCCATTGAGCATCAACACCCGTGCCACGCCGGGTGCCAGGACCTTGGCCGGCAGGGTCGCCCCTTCAAGATCAGCAGCGTCGCCAAACAGGGTGCCTTGAGGTTCGTCCGCCATCGCAATGGATGAGAATGCATTCGACGGGCGAGGTCTCGGTGAGAACGGCGACGATGTGAATAACGTCCGCTGTCCGCCACATTGCTGACGCCGTTTCTCGGAAAGCCGATGTCAGCTCTGGGTCGAGAACAGTCGGACACTATTTCCGTTGATCAGCATAATCAGCCAGCGGGGATCTGCCGCGGCTCCCAACCGATCGGGTCGGGTGTGCAGGCGAACAATTTCGAGCTGTCGTGCCCAACTTCAACGAAAAGCGCGACCGGGAGCAACGGCCTCCCAGCGTTCGCGTCGGGTCCGAATGCCCGACTCCGTGCCCTTCCAAAAGCATCCAGCGCCAATCGGTAACGCTCGGTGAGCCGGGTCTCCCCCTCTTTGTCTGCCTTGTAGTTGAAGAACCAGAGACAACCGGCCAGCGCGATCAGTTGAGACGGGCTCAGGTTATCGAGGGTCCAGGCCAACCCAAGGAACAACAGGCTCGCGTAGAGTGGGTGGCGGACGATGGAGTAGACGCGCCGCTTCACCAACTGGCCGTGGTATCCCCGGGCTCGGTTGGTGAGTGCACCCGGACGGCGGCTGCTTCACACCCGGGCTTGGATGTTCGATCACACGGCCTGCCGAAGTCTCGGCTCGGTCTCCGCGGCTGGGCGCGCGTAGTGACAATGTCGTTACGCGACTGCTAGTATCGGCACAGAATAGGAGACTGCGCCATGCCCACAACTCAGGAACCACCTGCCAAGCGTCAGACACTCAACCTGCGCATCAAGCAGGAAGAGCGCGACCTCATCGACCGTGCCGCCCAAGTGAGCGGCAAGAACCGCACCGAGTTCATCCTGGATGCCACCCGCCGGGCGGCGGAGGAGACCCTGCTCGACCGGGTCCTGTATCAAGTCGATAGCGACGCCTTCGCCGCCTTCCAGGCGCGACTCGATGAGCCGCCGCGCCCCAATGAGCGGCTGCGCAAGACCATGCAGACCGCACCGCCTTGGGAACAGGAATGACGGTCGGAGCCCCCGAACCGCTGACCGACCGACACGATTGTTCCGCCTTCCACTCCGGCCGGGAGACGCTCGACACCTGGCTCAAGCGACGCGCGTTGCGCAATCAAAAGAGCGGCGCCTCGCGGTCCTTTGTCGCCTGCGAGGCCGGGCGGGTGGTCGCCTACTACGCCTTGGCGTCGAGTGCCGTGGCCACGGGACTGGCAACCGGCCGGCTCCGGCGCAACATGCCCGACCCCATTCCCGTGGTCGTGCTCGCGCGTCTGGCGGTCGATCGCTCTCGGCAAGGGCATGGCCTAGGCCGTGCGCTGCTGCAAGACGCCGGCCGGCGCGTGCTGAACGCCGCAGACGCCATCGGCATCCGGGGCTTGCTCGCACATGCCCTCGACGACGACGCGCGGGCGTTCTACGAACGCCTTGGCTTCGACCGCTCCCCGCTCGATCCGATGACGCTCATGATCACGCTGGCCGACCTGCGGGCGAGCCTGTAAGCCTCGCGCCCGACTCCGATGTGATTGGCCCCATCCGAGCACCGGCGACGACGAGGCGGTCGTTTCCCGGGTCGATCCGTCAACGGCTCCCATTTCGCGGGCCGTATGTGCAACACTTGGGCAGCCTGGGGTCGCCTGTCCGATCATGTGAGTCGTAAGGTCGGATGCAATCTCGGCCCTCAAATTGTTGTAATCCACGAGGTGCAAATTGAGCCGCAAGAACCTGGTGCTCACGACCATCGGCGCCGTGCTGCTGGCGACCGGTCTTACCGCCTTGTCCGACGAGGCGGTCATCACCAACGGGATCGATGTGGACGTCCGCCAATTCATCAACGAGGGTCCACAACAACCGACCCCGGACCTGGGCGACGATGTTCAGGATCTGGGTGACGGGTCTACGAACGACGGCGGGGCCCCGGATGCCGTTATCGACCCGCACGATGCGGCCCTCGAAGACGAGAAGAATCTAGGCCCCAACGCACCGGGCTACATTCCTTGAGGTGACTTGCCCACACCTCGGCCAGACCCCCCGCGGCAACACCACCGACCGCCACTTCCTGTCATTCCCGCGAACGCGGGAATGACGGCTTTCGCGAGAATGACGTTTTTCGCGGGAATGGCGTTCCCGCTTTCGCCGTTTACGACCCCGGCCGCGATTCCTCGCGCCCGTCCGGACGCGATCGCCCCGCTCGCTCATGAGCGCGGAGGAACAACTCCACGTTGGCCTTCAAGAGCTCCTGATCCTCGCGCTTGCTCGGCAACGACATCCCGAGCAGCGCCCTGATCTGTCCAAGCCCGAGGAATAGCGACAGATACTGATTGGCCGCCAGGGCCGCATCGGTTACGTCCAGGCTGCCGGCCCCGTGCGCGGCGCGCAGGAACCCCGCTACCGAATCCACCAGCTTCTGCGGTCCCGCGGCGAAAAAGCTCTCTGCGGCCGCCGTGTCGACACGCTGCGCGCCGTAGAGCGTTCGGTGGTGGTTGATCACGTCGTGGCTGCGCATCAGTGCGAGGAAGGCACCACCGATTGCCGTCAGGGCAGCGCGCGGGTTGCTCGGATCAAGCTTGGTCCAGTCCACGTGGGCAAATTGCTTGTCGATGCGGTGCATAACCGCTGCTTCGAACAGTGCCTCTTTGGTCGGGAAGTACGAATAGATGGTGACCTTGGACACGCCCGAGGTCTCGGCAATCGCGTCGATCGAGGCTCCCTCGTAGCCATGCTCGGTGAAGTGCTGCTTGGCCGCGTCCATCACGCGTGCCATGCGCGCCGGGTCGCGCGGGCGGCCGC
>JBGSTR010000181.1:0-2713 GCA_041736365.1 Chromatiaceae bacterium
CGCCCCCGCCCGCGTCGGCGCCCACATCGGCGCCGGAGAGCTCCGAGCGGCCTCCCGGGCAGGGCTAGCCGCACGCCCGACCACACCAGAGAACCCCTGACCGGCATGGATCACTTCAACTACCGAGGCGGCGCGCTCTACGCGGAGAACGTCCCGTTGGACGCAATCGCCGAGCGCTTCGGCACGCCCTGCTACATCTATTCGCGGGCCACGCTGGAGCGCCACTGGCGGGCCTTCGACCACGCCTTCGGCGATCATCCGCGCCTGATCTGCTTCGCGGTAAAGGCCAACTCGAACCTGGCGGTGCTCAACGTGCTCGCACGGCTGGGCTCGGGCTTCGATATCGTTTCGGTCGGCGAGCTGGAACGCGTGCTCGCCGCGGGCGGCATGCCGGAGCGGATCGTATTCTCGGGTGTCGGCAAGCGAGCCGATGAGATCCGACGCGCACTGCAGGTCGGGATCCGCTGCTTCAACGTCGAGTCCGAGCCGGAGCTTGCGCGCATCGATGCGATTGCCGGCGAGCTGGGGGTGCGCGCGCCGGTCTCGCTGCGGGTCAATCCGGACGTAAACGCCCGCACCCACCCCTACATCGCCACTGGCCTGAAGGAGAACAAGTTCGGCATCGACATCCAGACCGCGGAGGGCGTTTACCAAAGGGCCGCGCGACTGGAGAATCTGCAGGTCACCGGCATCGACTGCCACATCGGATCCCAGCTCACCGACCTCGCCCCGTTCCTCGATGCCTTCGATCGGGTGCTGACCCTGTCCGACCGGCTCGCCGCCGCCGGCATCCCGATCGCGCACCTGGATCTGGGGGGCGGATTGGGGATCCGCTACACCACCGAGAGCCCCCCGGAGCCGCCCGCCTACGCAGCCGCCCTGGTCCACCAGCTCGGCGAGCGCGGTCTGGAGCTGGTGGTGGAGCCGGGCCGGGCGATCGCGGGAAATGCCGGGGTGCTGCTGACCCGGGTCGAGTATCTCAAGCCAACCGAGCACCACCGCTTCGCGATCGTGGATGCGGCAATGAACGACCTGTTGCGTCCGGCCCTGTATCAGGCGCACCAGGAAATCGTCCCGGTGCGCGAGCACGAGGATGCCGAGCGCGCCCGCTACGATGTCGTCGGACCGATATGCGAGACCGGGGACTTCCTCGGCAAGGATCGCGACCTGGCGTTGACGACGGGCGACCTGTTGGCGATCCGCGGCAGCGGCGCCTACGGTTTCACCATGAGCTCCAACTACAACAGCCGGCCACGCGCGGCGGAGGTCATGGTGGACGGAGACCAGGCGCACCTGGTGCGCCGCCGCGAGCGGGTCGAGGAGCTCTATGCCGGGGAGTCCGTTCTGCCATGAAGCGGCGACCCGAGCCGGAGCTGATGGAGGGTGCCGAGCAGGCCTTGGCCTATGCCGAGGCCGATTTCTCGGAGGCCAATTCCCTGTTTCTCAAGCTCCTTGGCCGCCTCGAGCCGGGGCCTCTGCGCGGGGCCAAGGCACTGGACCTCGGCTGCGGCCCCGCCGACATCGTGATGCGTTTTCTGCGCGCCTACCCGCATGCGTATTGCGACGCCCTGGACGGCTCGCTGGCCATGCTCGAGCATGCCCAAAAGACGCTCGACGCCTGGCCCGGGGTCGCCCCGCGCTGCAACCTGATCCACGACCGGCTGCCCAGCACTCGGCTCCCGGCGGGCCATTACGATTTGATCCTGTCCAACAGCCTGCTTCATCACCTGCACGACCCCGGCGTGTTGTGGCGGACGGTGTTGGAGACCGCGGCGCCGAACGCCGTCGTGTTGGTGATGGACCTGATGCGACCGGCCTCCGCCGGGTGGGCAGAGGCGCTGGTCGCGACCTATGCCGAGAACGCACCCGAGGTGCTGCGCAGCGACTTCCGCAACTCGCTGTTTGCCGCGTACGAGCCCCAAGAGGTGCTGGCGCAGTTGGAAGAGGCGGGACTGACCGGGCTGGAGGTCGGCGTGGTCAGCGACCGGCACCTGGCGGCTTTCGGCAGGATCGGCCCCCAAGGCGCCGCCTGATCCGATGCGCGTTCGCTTCACCAAGATGCATGGCCTCGGCAACGACTTCGTCGTATTCGACGCGGTGCGCCAGCGCGTGGCACCGGACGCGGCGACCATTCGCCGGCTCGCCGATCGTCACTTCGGCGTCGGCTGCGACCAAGTTCTGCTGGTGGAGCCGGCGCGGCTGCCGGGGACCGATTTTCACTATCGGATCTTCAACGCCGACGGCGGCGAGGTAGAGCAATGCGGCAACGGCGCGCGATGCTTCGCCCGCTTCGTGCGCGACCAGGGACTGAGCGACAAGACCTGCATTCCGGTCGGGACCGCCGCGGGCGTGATCGAGCTGCTCGTGGAGTCCGACGGCCGAATCCGCGTCGACATGGGGGCACCGGTGCTCGATCCGCCCGCCATTCCGTTCCTGGCCGAGCGCGAGGCGCCGACCTATGCGCTCGCGGTCGCCGATGAGCTGCTGAACATCGGCGCCGTCTCCATGGGTAATCCCCATGCGGTGCTGCTGGTGGAGGATGTCGACGAGGCACCGGTCGAACGGCTCGGCCCGCTGATCGAGCACCATCCGCGTTTTCCGCAACGGGCCAACGCGGGCTTTATGCAGGTCCTGTCCGCCGAGCACATCCGGCTGCGCGTCTTCGAGCGCGGCAGCGGCGAGACCCTGGCGTGCGGGACGGGCGCCTGCGCGG
>JBGSTR010000183.1:0-8215 GCA_041736365.1 Chromatiaceae bacterium
CCGCCGGTGCCGCAGGCGGGTGCCGAGCCGCTGCCGAGGCTGTTGCTCGAGATGATGTTTCCCCCCGTTGCAAGGCGATGCACCGGGGCTTCCGGCGGTGTCTCGCCCGCGTCGACTCCGGCACGGGCGCAAAGCTCGCCCCAGGTGCTCAGGGTCTCGCTCATGCGGTGGCTGACCTCAAGGACGCGCCCGTTGTTGTCGCAGCGATAATCGTAGGTTGGCATGGTCGTGGTGTCTCTGGAATATAGTTGAACGCTAATATAGTGGCGATTATAGCGAGGCAAGCCGGCGGCGCAAGGGAACGGGATTCCGGCCGCCGCGGCCCAAGCGCGACGATCCCGCGCCGGGACGCGTCGTCAATCGAGCATGGATGCCGACCAGAGCCGGACGCGCAGACCGGTGCCCGAGCTCAGCCCGCGCGTGGCGAAGCGTATCCTCCCGCGAGCGTCGATCACGAAGCTTGTCGGCACGGCGGACACCCCCCATTGCGCCGCCAGGTCGCCGGAGGCGTCCGATACGACCGGGAAGGACAGTCCTTGCGCGGCGAGGAAGCGCCGGAGCTCATCCGCGCTGCCCGACTGCATGGCGACCGTCACGACCCGATGCCGTTCGGCGATCGCGTCAATGGTGCCGTTGCCGATTTTGCATAGCGGGCACCAGGTCGCCCAGAAATGAACCAGCACCGGCTCGCCGCGATACCGGGCCAGATCGATTTCCCGCCCGTCCAGACCGCGACCCGTAAGCAGCGGGGCCTCTCCGTGCGCCAAACCTCGGCCACCCCACCACTGCGCGGCGAGGACCACGCAGACCATCAGCGCGGCGGTACCCAGCCAGCTCGCGAAGCGGCTTCGGGGGTGGCTGGGGGGATGGGATGGGGTCGCTTTGGGCGTCTTCCGGCGGATCAAATGGCAGCCACCGTGCGCCGATCGACGAAATGCAGATGGACCCGATCGTCGATCCCCGGGGCCGCGGCAAAGGCTTCGCGAATCAATTGCAAATCCCTGGGGTCGTGCGCGTCCGAGGCGATCACCAAGCGCAGCCGGTTCATCCCCGAGCTATCCCTTTCGGTGCGTCCCTCCGCGATCCAATCGACGACTCGGGGGACGGCCCCGACAAGATCGTCTACTTCCGCGATATAGATCAGCAGTCGACCGCCGATGGCGATGCGCCGCAATAGGCCGGCGTCGGTGAGATTCGTTTGGGGGAGGTCCTCGACTCGTTCGAAGACCTCCGGGGGGCAGGTGCAGCCGAGCGCCTCGCGAACGAATCGCTCGAGGCGCAGCGCTGATTGTCCGTCCCGCGTCACGGGCGGATGTAGACGTATCCCTCGTGCTGAAGCTCTGCAATCCTGGTAACGCCGCCCTCGGGAACCTCGACGAATCCCGGCAGGAGGTCCTCCAGCGTCATCTTGAACCCCTTCATGGTGTTGCCGCACATGTCGAGCTCGACGCCTTCTTCCTTGAGCTTCGCGACCCCGGTGCGGACCTTGTCCGTGGCCTCGATATCGCTGAACGCATTGATCGCCGGGCCGTGTACGACGAGCACGATATGCACGTTCTCGGGGCCGCCTACGCCGTCGATGTGATTTTGCATATTGCCCAGCACGAACGGCACCTTTTCGGCCTCGGATACGTGATAGACGACATTGATCTTGTCCCCGGCGAATAGTGCCGGGACATACAGGAGGGTCGCGAAGAGGGCAGCCGCCAGCATCTTTTTCATTCTCAGGTTCCTCGTTTGGTTGGTATCTCGTGATCGCGCGGGGCACTGGCACTGGGTCGCGCAGGGTCGCGGCGACGAATCTGCGCGAGCCACGTATTGGACCTCAATGTAGTCACGATTCGCCCCGCGGCAAGCGCACCGGCCGATCGCGTCCACGGTCCCGCTGGGCCCTGGCGTTTCGGAGTCTACGCGAGATTTGGGCGCGCGGCTTTACGCGGAACGACTAGAGCTGCTCCGAGGCAAAATCGGCCAAGCGCGAACGTTCGCCGCGGACCAAGGTGATGTGCCCGCCGTGGGGCCAGTGCTTGAACCGATCGACCACGTAGGTCAGCCCCGAGGTGGTCTCGGTCAGGTAGGGCGTGTCGATCTGGGCGATGTTTCCCAGACACACGATCTTGGTGCCCGGCCCGGCCCGGGTGATCAGCGTCTTCATCTGTTTCGCGGTGAGGTTCTGGGCCTCGTCCAGGATGATGTACTTGTTGAGGAAGGTGCGACCGCGCATAAAGTTAAGCGACTGGATGCGGATGCGATTGCGGATCAGATCATTGGTGGCCGCGCGGCCCCATTCACCGCCCTCGGTCTGATTCAGCACCTCCAGGTTGTCCATCAGCGCGCCCATCCAGGGCGTCATCTTCTCCTCCTCGGTACCGGGCAGAAAGCCGATGTCCTCGCCGACCGGGACGGTCACGCGGGTCATGATGATTTCCCGGTAAATGTTGCGGTCGAGCACCTGAGTCAGGCCGGCGGCGAGTGCGAGCAGGGTCTTGCCGGTGCCCGCGGTACCGAGCAGGGTGACGAAATCAAGCTCGGGGTCCATCAGCATGTTGAGCGCGAAGTTCTGCTCCCGATTGCGCGCGTTGATGCCCCAGACGTTGTGCCGGGCGAGGCGAAAGTCCTCCACGATCTCGATCAGCGCCTCGTCCGGGGCGGGCTTTTTCCGCACGATCGCCTCGAATGCGCCCTCGTCGCCCAGATACAGACATTGACTCGGGTACCAATCGGCGATGTCGGGCCCCTTGATCCGGTAGAAGGTGCGGCCCTCTTCCTTCCAGCTGTCCACCGACTTCTCGTGGCGCTCCCAAAAGTCCGCGGGAAGCTCCTCATGCCCGGTGTAGAGCAGTGTGACGTCGTCCAGGACCTGATCGTTGGAGTAATCCTCCGCGGCGATCCCCAACACGGCGGCCTTGATGCGCAGGTTGATGTCCTTGGAGACAACGATCACCTGACGGTCCGGACGCAGCTCCCGCAAGGCGCGCGCCGTGCCGAGTATGTTGTTGTCCGGGATGGTCCCCGGCAGCGACTCCGGGAGCGCAAGATCGAGCGCCGCCGTTTGGAAGAACAGCCGGCCGGTGGAGGGGAGCAGGGTGCCGCCGCCGTTCGTGGACAGGGGGCCGATCGGCAGCCCCGCGTCGATCGCCGCCTTGTCCGCATTGGACATCAGCTCGTCGAGGAAACGCGTGGCCTGCCGGACGTTGCGCGCCACCTCCGACATGCCCTTTTTACCCCGGTCCAGCTCCTCGAGCACGACCATCGGCAGAAAGATGTCGTGCTCCTGGAAGCGGAAGATGGAAGTCGGGTCGTGCATCAGCACGTTGGTGTCGAGGACGAACAGGCAGGTGGTGCCGCTGGCGCGTCTGATCATGGGCGTGGATCGGTCCGTTTTTCTGGCAAGGCGGAGTTTAGGGCGCGAAGACGCTCGCCGCGATCGCTCGCAACGCGGCCGGCCCGAGGCCGTCGATCAGGTCGGGGCGAGCTCACGCGCCGCGGCCAGCACTTCCTCTACA
This sequence comes from Chromatiaceae bacterium, assembly GCA_041736365.1. Taxonomy (GTDB): domain Bacteria; phylum Pseudomonadota; class Gammaproteobacteria; order Chromatiales; family Chromatiaceae; genus JBGSTR01. The sequence goes on from JBGSTR010000183.1 coordinate 3,507, forward strand.
TGGTCCTTGACCTTGACCTTACGCCATTCGCGACGCAGCACGCCGTGTTGGTCGATGAGAAAGGTGCTGCGCTCCACGCCGAGGCTCTCTCGTCCGTACATCTTTTTGAGCTTGATGACGTCGAAGGCGGTGCACAGCTGCTCATCCGCGTCGGAGAGCAGATCGAAGGGGAAACCCTGTTTGGCCTTGAAGCCCTCTTGGGCCTTGAGGCTGTCGCGCGAGGCGCCGAGGATGGCCGTGCCGGCGGCCGCGAATGAGTCGGCCGCATCGCGAAACGCCTGGCCTTCCCGGGTGCAGCCAGGCGTGCTCGCCTTCGGGTAGAAGTACAACACCAGATTGCGGCCGCGGAAGTCCGCGAGGCCGATGGTCTGATCGCCGGTTGCGGGTAGCCGGATGTCCGGGACGGTCTCTCCGATCGCAATGGTCATGGCAGGTGCTCCGGTTTCAGGCCTTGCGGGAAGTCGGTACCGGACCGCTGCTCATCCCTTAAGCGGCTCCAGGACCGCGTCGAGGTTCAGTCCGTCGCAGTAGTCCATGAACTCCTCGCGCAGTGCGGCGATGTGAATGTCGGCGGGAATCCCGACCGTCATATGCACGGAGAACATCGGTGTCCCGGTATGCGCGGCGGAGTAGGTGCTGGTGGCCATGTCCTCGATATTGATACTGCGGTCCGCGAAGAATCCGGCAAGGTTGTTGACGATGCCCGGGTGGTCCATGGACACCACGTCAACCGCGTAGGGCAGTTGATTGCGACCGGAGACCCGCTCGCCGGTGCGCTTGGAGATGATGGTCATGCCGAGCTGACGTTCAAGCTCCGGGAGTGTGTTCTCGATCTTGGCGAGGGTGTTCCACTTGCCTTCGACCAATAGGATCGCGGCAAACTCGCCCCCGAGGACGGTCATGCGACTGTCTTCGATATTGCAGCCATGCTCCAGGATCGTCTTGGACAGTTGATTGACGATACCGGGATGGTCTGCACCCAGCGCCGAGATCACGAGGAAGGTCTTCTGGGTGGTCATGTCCTGTTCGACGGTGGCGGGTTCAAGGAGTCGGCGTCAGTTTAGCATGCAGATCCCGGTGCCCATACCGCGCTGCCGCGTGATCGTACCCGGTTTCGCGGCTACCCGAGATCCGGCCCGATCTAAAACACCGCGGGCAGACCTTCGGGTGCGGGCTCCTGCCGCGCAATTCCCTGATCGGTGACCAGCACCCGATCTCCGACCTTGATGCGCGCATAGACCAAGCGTGCGTCCTCGTAGCTCAGGCGTACGCAGCCGTGTGAGTCGGCAAATCCGGGAAGCCAGCCTTCGTGAACGAAGTAGGGCCCGGAAAACTGAAGCGAGTAGGGCATGGGCGTCGGTTGGTCGAAGAAATTCGTGTATTTCCCGGAGCGTTTGTTCTTGGACTTGCTCAATACCCGAAAGTCGCCCTTGGGGGTCGGGTGCTCCGCGGAGCCGGACGAGATCGGGCCGGACACGACCACCTGGCCATCCTCGACATACTGAAAGGTCTGAGAGTCGATATAGATGCTCAGCGCCCTCGATTCCGCCGGCGGCAGGTTATATCGCGGATCGGCTGGAGGCTCTTGGTCATCTCGCGCGGACGAGGCAGAACCAGACTCGTAACTAGGATCGGTGGTCTGCTGGTGCGCGCACCCGGTCAGGGCTAAAGCCGCGAGGGCCAAGAAAAAAACGATGGGGGGATGCATACGTCTAACCTCAATCAACAATCTGCGGTTTTGCGTCCGATGGCTCGGATCCGCATGCAAAACGCGCGCCTCTCGTAGGCTCAATCGGACGGGGAGGCGCGAGCGTGGCCGAGTAGACTATCCGGGCTCATACGCCAGATTGGGTCCAAGCCAGCGCTCAATCTCGGGAATGGTCAGGCCTTTACGTTCCGCGTAGTCGGCGATCTGGTCGCGCCCAAGCTTGCCGACCGCAAAGTAGCGACTGTCCGGGTGGGAGAAATACAGGCCGCTGACAGCGGCGGTCGGCACCATGGCCTTGGATTCGGTCAACCAGATCCCGGTGCTCCGCTCCGCATCCAGCAACCGCCATAGCAGATCCTTCTCCGTGTGGTCGGGGGAGGCCGGATAACCCATGGCCGGACGAATCCCGCGGTACTCCTCTTCGATAAGCTGGGCGTTGCTCAGCCGCTCGTCCCCCGCGTAGCGCCAATAACGGGTCCGCACCCGCGCATGCAGCATCTCCGCCAGCGCCTCGGCGAGGCGGTCGGCCAATGCCTTGAGCAACAACGCCGAGTAATCGTCGTGGTCCGCCTCGAAGCGGCTGACGTGGGCGTCGATGCCAATCCCCGCGGTACAGGCGAAGCCGCCGATATAGTCGGAGATACCGGTATCGGCGGGGGCGACCAGATCCGCCAGACACTCGTTGTGTTTGCCGGTCGGCTGTCTGACCTGTTTACGCAGGAAGTGGAAGGTCCCCAGGGGCTCGTCGCGCGCCTCCGAGGCGTAGACGTCGATATCGTCGCCCACCGCGTTCGCCGGGAACAGTCCGACCACCGCCTTGGCGCCGAGCCAACGCTCATGGATCACTTGGTGCAGCATCGCCAGCGCATCGTCGTGGAGCTTGCGCGCCTCGGGTCCCTTCTCCGGGTCGTCGAGTATCTGCGGAAAGCGGCCCTTGAGCTGCCAGGCGTGAAAGAAGAAGGTCCAGTCGATATAGGCGACGATCTCGCCCAGCGGAATGTCCTCGAGGACGTGGATCCCGGGCTCCGCGGGCGTCGGGGGCTGGTAGTGCTCCCAGTCCGTCGGGGTCGGGTTGGCCCGTGCTTGCCCCAGCGTGACCAGGTCGCGGGTCTCGTCGCGGGCGGCGCGGCGCGCGCGGATCGCCTCGTACTCCGTGCGTATGGCCGACGCGTACTCATCGCGACGCTCCTTGGAGAGCAGGCTGCCCGCCACACCCACGGCGCGCGAGGCATCCTTTACGTGGACCACCGGCTGCGCGTAGTGGGGCTCGATCTTGACCGCGGTGTGCAGCTTGGAGGTGGTGGCGCCGCCGATCAGCAGCGGTACCTCGAATCCCTGGCGCTGCATCTCTTTGGCCACGTGGACCATCTCGTCGAGCGAGGGCGTAATCAGCCCGGACAAGCCGATGAGGTGCGCATCGACCTCGCGTGCCTTGGCGAGGATTCGGTCGGCGGGGACCATCACGCCCAAGTCCACCACCTCGTAGTTGTTGCATTGCAACACCACGCCGACGATGTTCTTGCCGATGTCGTGCACATCGCCCTTGACCGTCGCGAGCAGGATGCGCCCCTGGGTGTCGCCCTTGCTCTTCTCCGCCGCCAGGTAGGGCTCCAGATAGGCGACCGCCTTTTTCATTACGCGCGCCGACTTGACGACCTGCGGCAAGAACATCTTGCCCTCTCCGAAGAGGTCGCCGACGACGTTCATGCCGTCCATCAGCGGACCCTCGATCACGTTGATCGGCGCGCCGAGCTTGGTGCGGGCCTCCTCGGTATCCGCCTCGATGAAATCCGTAATGCCCTTGACCAGGGCGTGCTGGATACGTTTTTCCACCGGCGCGTCGCGCCAGGCGAGATCCTTGGTGTCCTCGGCGGCGCTGCCGTCACCCTTGTAGCGCGGGGCCAGGTCGATCAGGCGCTCGGTCGCGTCCGGTCGCCGGTTGAGAATGACGTCCTCGACCGCGTCCCGGAGCTCGGCGGGCAGATCGTCGTAGAGCGCGAGCTGCCCGGCGTTGACGATGCCCATGTCCATGCCGGCGCGAATGGCGTGGTAGAGGAACACCGAGTGGATGGCCTCGCGCACCGGGTTGTTGCCGCGAAACGAGAAGCTGACGTTCGAGACCCCGCCCGAGACCTTGGCGTAGGGCAGCTTCGACTTGATGCGGCGAGTCGCCACGATGAAGTCGACCGCGTAGTTGTTGTGCTCCTCGATCCCGGTGGCGACGGCGAAGATGTTCGGGTCGAAGATGATGTCCTCGGGCGGGAACCCGATCTCCTCGACCAAAATCCGATAGGCGCGCTCGCAGATCTCGAGCTTGCGCTCGGCGGTGTCGGCTTGGCCCACCTCGTCGAAGGCCATGACCACCGCGGCCGCGCCGTAGCGGCGCACCAGCCGGGCCTGGTGGCGGAACGCGTCCTCGCCTTCCTTGAGGCTGATCGAGTTGACGATGCACTTTCCCTGGACGCACTTGAGCCAGGTCTCGATCACCGACCATTTCGAGGAGTCGATCATCACCGGGACCCGGGCGATGTCCGGCTCGGCGGCGATCAGGTTGAGGAAGCGCGCCATGGCCGCGGCCGAGTCCAGCATCGCCTCGTCCATGTTGACGTCGATGATCTGGGCGCCGTTCTCGACCTGCTGGCGGGCGACATCGAGCGCCGCGTCGAAGTCGCCATCGAGGATCAGGCGCTTGAAACGCGCCGAGCCCGTGACGTTGGTACGCTCGCCGATATTGATGAAGGTGGCTGTGGGTGTCACTCGGCGGCTCCCGATTCAGGCGGTGAAGGCTTCGAGCCCCGACAGGTGCATCCGGTGGTCGGTGGGCTTCGGCCGGCGCGGCGACCGTGGCGCTCGACCAGGTGCGCGGCGGCGCCAACATCATCGACGTCAACATGGACGAGGGCATGCTCGATTCGGAAGCCTGCATGACCGAGTTCCTGAACTACATCGCCACGGAACCGGAGATCGCGCGGCTGCCGATCATGATCGACAGCTCGAAATG
>JBGSTR010000186.1:0-5863 GCA_041736365.1 Chromatiaceae bacterium
GATTTCGAGCGGCTGGCGAGCGACCCGCAGGCCGCCAATTGGCCGTCCGTCCCCGGCCTTGATGCGTTGCTGTCGGAGGGGATCCGGGCGGTCGCGGCACGCGTTGCGAGCGAAGGAGTGGCACCATCGGGAGAAACGCCCGCGGTCGCCGACGCGTCGGGGTCGCACGAAAACCTTGCCAATGCCCTGGCCATCGCGGTGCTCATCGGCATGATCGCGGCGATCATCCACGCCCTGACGCGGCTGCGAAGCGGCGGAGCCGGGAGACCCCGTTCCGGCGCCTCGTGGATTCTCCCGGTCGCCCTGCTCGCGGGGCTGGGCATCTCGGGCTATACCGCTTACACGGCCCTCGCGCACACGCCGCTGGTGTGCGGTCCGATCGGAAGCTGCGGCGAGGTCCAGGCGAGCGAGTACGCCAAGATCTTTGGCGTGCCGTTGGGCGTTGTCGGCGTCGCCGGCTACCTGCTCATCCTGGCCATCTGGCTATTGGCCCGACGGCGCTCGCCCCGGGGCGGCGGCTGGTACTGGGTGGCGTGGGCGATCGCCCTCGCCGGCGTGCTGTTCTCGCTGCGTCTCACGGCACTGGAGCCTTTCGTAATCGGGGCGACCTGCGTGTGGTGTCTTGGCTCGGCGATCTCCATGACGCTCGTCTTCTGGCTGTTCTCGGGGATCGTCAGGACCGGCGACGGGAGTGGGGAGCGCACGGAGCGGACGACGGTGTAGGTGGCGCTTGCCGTCCGAGGCTGGCGCGCAAATCCGGGAGGTCGACGTTTCGTCGGCGCCAGCTAGCTCCGTTGCATTACGGAAGCGGCCGGGGTGCTGAAACCGATTCCCCGTGACCTTAGGTCAATGCGGCATTGGGGACGACAAGAAAATCCGGCGATTCGAGAGGTGCGCCGCTCGGACCGCAAGCGGATCAAAAGCCGGGAAGGCGTTTGATCACTAGGTACGCGCCGGGTGTTTCGCAGCTTGCCGCCGACCCATCCTTACCCTTGTCGCCGTCGATCAGCACCAGCGCTTGCCCCCCGACGAAGGCCAGACCCTCGGATGAGCTCGGCAGCGAGCGAATGATATGGGGATGCAATTGCGCATCGGGCCGCAGATCCTCGAGCTCGACCTTCCACAGGACGAAGTTCTTTTCCGCGTCACCCGGTCCGCCCGCGATCCCCCAGAGCCAGCCGTCGTCCCGGGCCAATTCCCGTACCCCGCGCCCCGCCAGATCGAGCAATAGGGCCTGGTCGAATACCAGTGCATCCGGGCGCTCGAGACGAAGCAGCACTGCCCAGGTCTTCCCGGCATAGGTCACCACGGGCGAGCGCAGGCCGATCCACACCTTGGAATCGCCCGCTGCCCCGGGGATGGCAACCGCTCCTTCGATATTGAATGCGGCAGCCGCTTCACAGGCGGATTGGGCCTTGCTCATCGCCGCTTCGGCGGCCCGCGCCTCGGCTTGATCGATGGCCTCGCCGACCGCCTTGAGCACCGGACCGGATGTCGCACTGCCGCCCGGCAATACGCTCGCGCTTAACTCGGAGGCCCGGTAGGTGCTTCCCTCCACTGCCCGCCCTTGCCCCCAATTTCTCAACAGGATCATCCGTCGGCGCTTGTCCTTGATTGCGCACGCGCCGTTTCGACTGTGGGATCCAATGAGCAACAGGGTCTTGTAATCGAGTTTCGCCATCGACTCGATGTCGCTCACCTCGTTCTTGCCGAGCGAGATCACCCGCATGCCGTCTACATCCAGCCCTTCCTCCCCAATCGGATAGAGAAAAACGGCATCCGCGGTTTCGTTGTCCCCCACCAGCAGACACCGACCCGAGTGGTCGATACAGGGAACGACGAGCGCGGCAGAGGGTTCGCACACCGGGTAGCGCAAGGGCGTTGGCTTGTCGGCGGAGCTACCGCAAGCGTTGCTCAACAGCAGCAGAGCAGCAATAAAAAGACGGGGGCCACGCACCGGGGCAAGGCACCCGACGGCATCGACCAAACGAGCGCCCCGCATCGCGAGGAACCGAAGGATTCGCCCGGGAGAGCCTGGCCGCGTCACGGGAGGCGCGTTGACGCCGGGTTCTCAACCCTTGTCGTGATGATGCTTACCCTGGTGCCCGTTGTGGTGGTAGCCCCAGTGCTCACTGTCCTCGTACAGCACAAGCTTGTCCGGGCTCAGTCCCTCGCGCTTCTTCAGGTCGGCCAGAAGCGCCGCGTCGCTGAGATCCAACAGGTGCGACATTGACCAGTCGTGCTTGGCGGTCTTCTCCAGACGCTTCACGGCCTCCGGGTCGTCGGTCTCGATTGCAAGCTCGCGACGCGAATCGAAGCTGCCGGGCGCGATGTTGATCGAGCCGATGATGGCCCGCTTGCCGTCCGCGAGCAGCATCTTGGCGTGTAGCTTCAGGTGCTTGAGCGTGTGGACCTTGGCGCCGACGTCCTGCAGGATGCGCAGCCCGCCCACCCCCTCGATCAGCTTGTCGGGCTTGAGCGAATGCGGTGGCTTGGCCAGGATATGCACCTTGACCCCACGCGTTACCGCACGTACCAGACGCTCGATGATGACCTGGTCCTGGTATCGCTCGTTTTGCAGCCATAGCGTGTGCTTGGTCGAGTCGATGAACTCGGCGACACGGCGGCGGCCGTTGTTCGGGCACCAGATCAGCGGGGACACCGCCGGCGGCGTGAACTCTTGGTGCTCCCAGTCGGCGTCGAAACCGTCCACCATCTCGGCCACCTCGTGGCCGTGGGTCGTGACGATTGCGTAATCGCGGGTAAGCGTCAGATCCTTCGGCTCCCAGTTCAGCGACTCGACGAAGCCGATACGGTTGTCCACCACCATCGACTTCTGGTGCGTGAGGTCGAACGCCGGGTTGCTGTCGCGCACCTCGACGCCCGCACCGATCAATAGCTGGCGCGCCTCCTCGTTCTCGGATTCACCGGAGCGACGCGCGGGATTGAGCATCACCCGCACCTTGACACCGCGTTTGTGCGCCGTGATCACCGCCTCGATCAGGGTCGTATCGGTAAACAGAAACATGCGGATGTTGAGCGCCTCCCTGGCGCCGCCAATGGCGGTAAGGATGGGCTCGGCGGTGTCGTCGGGGAGAACGATCAGCGTATGGGACATGGTGCGGTCTACATTGGTGGAAGCTGAGAAGCGGGGTTGTCTCGCACTGGGAGCGCGGTCACGGGGCCGGAATCGACGCGGAAACGGATCCCGATTCGAACTGAATGCGGTGCAATTCCGCGTACACGCCACCGCGCGCGATCAATTCATCGTTGGTGCCTTCCTCGGCGACCACTCCGTCCTTGAGGACGATGATCTTATCGGCGTCGCGGATGGTGCTCAGGCGGTGCGCAATCATGATGACCGTGCGGCCCTTCATGAGCTGCTGTAGGCCCTCGATCACCAACTGCTCCGATTCGGTGTCGAGCGCCGCCGTCGGTTCGTCGAGGATCATGATGGGACTATTGCGGATCACGGCGCGGGCGATCCCGATGCGCTGCCGCTGCCCACCCGACAGGGTATCGCCGCGCTCGCCCACGGGTGAGTCGTAGCCGTGCGGCATGCGCTGGATGAATTCGTGCGCATTGGCGAGCTTCGCGGCGGCGACCACCTCCTCATCGCTCGCGCCCGGCCGGCCGTAGGCGATGTTCTCCCGGATGCTGCCGCGAAAGAGCACCGTCTCCTGAAGCACGAAGCCGATCTGTGAGCGAACCGAGCTCAGCCTACAAATGCTGATGTCGATGCCGTCGATCAATACACGCCCGGCGGTCGGGTCGTAGAACCGCGGCAGCAGGCTGACAACGGTCGACTTTCCGCTCCCGGTGGGACCCACCACGCCGACCACCTGACCCGGCTTGATGGTGAAGGACACATCGGTCAGCACCGGCGCCTCCTTGGCATAGCCGAACGCCACGTGATCGAAGGTAATTTCGCCGCGCACCGAGGGCATGTCCGCTGCATCGGCGCGTTCGGGGATAATGTCGTCGGCGCTGAGGATCGTCTGGATGCGTTCCAGGGCCACGGTGGTCTGCGCAATCGCGCTGGTCATGCCGGCCAGGTCTTTCACCGGCTTGAAGAATTTATTGAGGTAGGCCAGATAGACCGTTAGCGCACCGGCGGTCATGGTGCCCGCAACGATCAAGGCGGTGCCCTTCCAGAGCACGATGGCGGTGCAGACGGCGACTACCACGCCGACGACCGGCGACAGCATGGACTTTACCCGCCGTGCCTTGAGTGCCGCGTCGACGGCGGCCTGGCTCGCCTTCTCCATGTGGCCGACCTCGAGATCCTCGCGCCCGAATGCCTTCACCGCCCGCACCGATCCCAGGCCTTCCTGAACCACCGCGAGGACTTCGCTCTGCTTTACGCGAACGTCGCGCGTCGCCACCTTGACGGCCTTCTTAAAGCGCACCACGAACAGCAACAGAAAAGGCGTCACGCCAACGGCGATCAGGGTGAAATCCCAATCGAGCCAGAACATCAGCCCGACCATGAAAAATATGGTTACGACGTCGACGATGATGCCCAGGGTCGACGAGGAGGCAAAACCCTGCACAGTAGCGACGTCGCCGGTGATGGTGGACATCAGGGTGCCGGTCTTGGTGGTGTCGTAATAGCCCAGCGAAAGCCGATGGAGATGGGCGTAGATGCGCACGCGCAGGTCGTTGGCGACCCATTGCCCAATGCTCGTCGTGTAGTAGTTGTCGATGTAGGTCGCAATGGCACCGACGACGGCAATGGCCAGGGTGGCCAAGGCGGCAAACACGGCCACGCCCATGGTGTGATGGCTGATCCCCAGGCCGGTGTGGGCCCATTCCGCCCAGTCCGGCAGCCGGTGGTGGCCGAGCGCGTCGTCGAGCACCAGTTTGAGCGGCCAGGGCGCGGCCAGGCTCATCGCGATCTCGACCATCATCGCCGCGAAGACGATAACCAGCCAGCCGCGATAGGGGCGCACCAGGTCGAGCACGAAACCCATCTGCGCCTGGCTCTGCGAAGGCCCGGCGCGTGGCACAACCACCGGGACTTCTCCGAGGGAACGATCCGAGACGGGGGTAGACATAGGACTTGAGACTTGGACTGGAGCCTTGAATCAGCGCGGTAGCCTTCCCCAAAACCGCGACTACGTCAATCGCCGTGCTCCGGACGGGGATCGGCTCCAAGCGAAGTCGGGCGCGACCATCGACGAAGCTCTTACGCGACCTGAGTAGGGGATCACGAAGAAGCGGAGAAACGCGGCTTGGACTACCGCCGAAAGTGCCGGCCGTTCCAATCGGCTGGGGGGCCGCGGAACGAGCACGTGGGACGACCCGTGGGCGCGATTCAGGTGGGCTTCGTAATCTTCGCCCAGCCTGATGCAAGCGCTCATCACGTCGTTACGGGCGAGGTCGGCGAAAACCGCGCGGACCGATCAAAGGGTGGAACCCGGCAACGCCCGGCCTGTCCGGGAGTAAAGAAAGATCGTGGAGGGTGACGAACCGCGGGCCGTCGCGCGCTTCAGTCGTCGCTTCGACGCTCGCGGATGATTCCGTCGATCGCCTCGAGCCTTTGCCGAAAATCCGCATCGTGTTGGGAGATTCCGGCCTTGTTGAAGGTTCGCCAGGCGTCTTCGAGACAACGTCTGGCCTCTTGTAGACGAAGGATGCCGGACTCGCGCTGTGCCAGAGTCATGAGCGCGTTGCCCAAGTCGCTACGGCTCCTGGCCCAGTCGAGCGGGACGCGCTCGCGGCGGCGCTCCTCCAGCGCATCCCGATAGACGGCGATCGCCTCGACGAGGTGCTCGCTGCCTGACTCGCGCTGGCCGATGGCCCACAGGGCCCGCCCCAGGTTGTTCTGGGTGCTCGCCCAACCCAGCGGCACGCGCTCGCG
>JBGSTR010000190.1:0-2083 GCA_041736365.1 Chromatiaceae bacterium
GATCGCCGGCGTGCGCTGGGAGAGCTGGAACCGTATACGTGCGGGCGCCATCGAGCAATCGATGAATCGCCTGGACATAAGCGGGCTCTCGGTAGCCGCGCCGGGTGATGCGGGGGCAACCGCGTCCTCCACGATAATCGCCGCGCAGCGCCTGAGCACGCTGATGCGTGTCCGGCCCGACGCGGGTGGTTGGCAGGCGCAATTCACCGACTTGCAGGTCCGCACGCCCGGTGGCGATTTCCGGGACCTCGACCTCGATGTCGCGCTCGATGACAGCGGTTTTCTCTCCGCGCTTGCACTGAACGCCCCGCAGTTGGACCTGGACGCGGTCAGCCGGTTGGTTGTCGCAATACCCGGGGCGCCGCCGCGCGTGGTCGCCGATGTCGTTGCAGCCCGGCCCGGGGGTCGCGTCGAGGATCTGAATCTGCGCTTCGAGCAGGCGCGCGGGGAGCCACCGAAATGGCGACTCGCGGCCGTGCTCGCCGGGCTGACGCTCGACCGTACGGTACGCAATCCGGGCCTTCGCGGGTTAAATGTCGGGATCCGCGCGGATCAGGACGGTGGCGCGGCGACCATCGGGTCGGATGCGCTGGGTCTCGATCTCCACCCGCTGTTCGATCGGCCGTTGTGCCTGGACCGGCTCAGCGGATTCTTGGATTGGGGCCGCGACGGCGAAGGCGTGCTGCGCGTCAGCGGCCGCAACCTGACACTGGAGAACCAAGACCTGGCGGGCCGGATCCGTTTCGAGCTTGCGATGCCCGCGGCCGGTAGTACGCCCTTTCTGGACCTGCGCGCGAGCTTTCATGACGGCGATGCGTCCCGGACACGCACCTACCTGCCCGTGGGGATCACGCATCCGAAGCTTGAGGAGTGGCTCGAGCGCTCCATCGTTTCCGGACGCGTATCCGACGCGGATATGGTGTTCCGGGGACCGCTGGCAGGGTTTCCATTTGCGGCCCGCGAGGGGCGCTTCGAGGTGCTGTTGGATTTCGAGGACACGGTGCTCGACTACCGTGACGGCTGGCCACGGGTCGAGTCCGCCGCCGGCAGCGTGCATTTTCTGGGGCCCGAGATGACGATCGATGTCGTGTCCGGGCGGATCCTCGACAGCAAGATCGCGAGTGCCCGCGCCACGGTCGACGATTTGCGGGCGAAACCGGTGCACGTTCTCGTCCACGGCGAGACCGATGGGCCGTTTTCCGATGGCCCGCGGATCCTTGCCGAGACCCCGCTGGCCGCGCGCTTTGCCATGTTGGCGCGGAAGCTCTCCGTGACCGGCGAGCTTGCGGTGGCGCTTGATCTTGACCTGCCGCTGAAGGAAGGGTTGCCGCTCGGCATTCGCGGCCGGTTGAGCTGGCCCGGTCCGGCGGGACTGACCGTCTCCGGCACACCGGTAACCCTCTCCGATCTCGACGGGCAGTTGGACTTCACCGGCGAGGGGTTGCGGGGCGATTCGATCGGAGCCGTCCTTTGGGGCGCGCCGGTGACCCTGGCGATCGACACCCTGAAGGGGTCCTCGGAGGAGGCGCGGACGCGCGTCGTCGCCAACTCGCGGACGTCGGTTGCGGAGCTATCGCGGGCTTTCCCGTCTCCGGCCTGGGCGCTGGCGTCCGGCGACTTCGACTGGCGCCTCGCGGCGACTCTGAGCAACCGAGAGGTCGGTTCAGGCGAGGTTCCGCTGGCCTACGAGCTTTCGTCCGACCTGCGGGGGCTCGCGCTGGATCTCCCGCCGCCGTTCGGCAAACCCGCGAGCGAGGCCCGGGATCTGGCGCTCTCGGGGACCTTGCTGCCCGGTCGATCGTTGGCGGTAACCGGAATCGCCGACGGCGTTGGGCTGAATCTCGATGTCGGGCTGGGATCGCTTGGGCTCGGATCCCCGAGCGTGCGCCTGGAGAAGGGCCGCGTGCGCCTCGGAGAGTCTTCCGTCCCCGCCGCGAAAGCGGACGGCCTGACCATCGACGGCACCCTGGACGAGCTCGACCTCGCGACCTGGACGGACTGGTGGCGTCGCGTTGCGGACACGGGGTCCGATCGAACGCGCACGGAGGGTCCTCATTCAATGCCGCCGCCGCGGGTCGAGGGT
>JBGSTR010000205.1:0-4993 GCA_041736365.1 Chromatiaceae bacterium
CGCGGCGCAGCGCCCATTGCAGCGCGGCGCGCTCGATCGCTTGGTCATCCGAGACGGCGCAGCCAAGCCGCTGCAGCCAATGGCGCGCCACCAGAAGGTACTGCGTCTGGGTGAAGGGATGAAAGGAGATCCACAGGCCGAAACGGTCCGAAAGGGAGATCTTTTCCTCGACCGATTCACCGTGATGGAGCTCGCCTTCCACGATGTGCGCCTCGCGATTTTCGGATTGAAACTCCGGCATCAGGTGCCGACGGTTGGAGGTGGCGTAGATCAGCAGGTTCTCGGGCGCGGCGCTGATCGAGCCCTCCAGGGCCGCCTTCAGGGCCTTATAGCCGGACTCTCCAGCCTCGAACGATAGATCGTCGCAGTAGAGCACATAGCGCTCGGGGCGGCCGCGAACCAGATCCACGATATCGGGCAGGTCGGTCAGATCGTCCTTGTCGACCTCGATCAGGCGCAAGCCGTCGCCGCTCATGGCATTCAGCACCGCCTTGATCAACGACGATTTTCCGGTGCCGCGCGAGCCCCACAGCAAAAGGTTGTTGGCGCCGCGACCGGCCAGAAACTGCCCCGTGTTGCGGATGATCTCGGCCTTTTGGCGCTCCAGACACAGCAGATCGTCGAGCTCGATGCGGTGCGGCTCGGAGACGGCCTGCAACCAGCCGCGTCCGGAGTCGCGCCGCCAGCGGAAGGCGTGCGCGTTCCAATCCGGGGACGCCCGATCCGGGGGCAGCAACCGTTCGAGACGCGCCAACAGCGCCTCGGCGCGGCCGATCAGCCGTTCGGTGTCGTGCATATTTGCTCCTCGCGGCCCGTGGCGGCCGCGGATCGGCGAAGGGAGCGGCGGATCGTGTGGCTCCGATTTACCCCGAGAGCCTCGAGCGCAACGCCCGCAACTGAGTCCACGCCCGTTTCGGATTGAGTGCCACGACGCCCAGGGCATGAAACGGATACGCCAACAGACTCGGAATCGCCCGCAGCCCGCTGCTCTTGCCGAGCAGGCTCGGGGTGTAGCCGAAGCGATCCATCAGCGCCGCGGTGGTCTTCTCGCAGATCCATACCTCGCCGGGGGACAGCACGCTGCTCCAGCGGTCGACGGCCTCCCGAGAGATTCCGCGTTGCTCGCCGGTGTGCGCGGTATTCGATGAGCCCCATTGCTGCAGATCGAGCAGCATCGGGGGCTGGTAGTCGAGGCCGAGGAAGTCGCACAGGGCCGCCGTCTCTCGCTCCGGGGCGGCGGCGAGGTCTTCGAAACGAACAATCTTGAAGCGCGGGTGATCGGCGAGTCGCAGGGCCTCCTCATTGGCGCGCATCCACAGCTTGCCCATGGTCAACGGGTGGTAGTTCACCCGGTTGCGTACCATCTCCGAGATCGGCAAATGGGACGCACCGTGGCTGCGCATCGTCCAGCGGTTTTTCTGCGAGGCGAGCACTGCGCGCGGGTCCCTCACGATGTGAACGAAGCGCGCCTGCGGGTAGAGCTCCAGCAGCGTGCGGGCGTAGAAGACGTTGCGCGGGGTCTGCTCGCAGGCGATCTGTTTGCCCACGCCGGTCGCAAGCTGATACACCGCTGCGGCGAATACGCCGGCCGCCGTCTTCTCGTCTGGAGCGAGCCGAGCCACCGCGTTGCTCGCCTCGCGTCGCTCGGCCTCGGTGGGTTTTCCCGCCCAGAGGTTGCGCAGGTGACGGGCGACGACGATCCCGGCGAGCCGGGTCATCTCGTTTTCGGGAAGGTTCCGCGCCGCGTCCGACGGCTCGTAAAGCTCGCCGAAAAAGTGCAGCTCCTGAAGCGCCAGCACCGAGGTGTGGCCGCCGAATAAGCGCGCCAGCATGGTGGTGCCCGAGCGCGACGCGCCGGTCACGAAGATGATCGGCAGATCCGTGACCTTCGCGGAAGACTCGACTTCCGTGGTCGGTAAGACGTCCAAACCGGTGTCTAAAACAGCGTTGGCCACCGCGGGAATCTCCGGCAAAGTCAGTGAAGGATCCAAATCGGCTTCGGGTGTCTTTCAGCCTCGCAGGATGGTGAAAGACGACGCAGTCTCGCCGCAGGAGCGCGAATTCTACCAGCGATTGACCGGCGAGTCGTTTGGAGGCGCGCGGCTAGTCCCGCAGGCGTGCGATCGCTCGGTCGGCGCGACCAACCCGGCGCTGGCTCGCCGACCCGAGGAACGCGTTCCCGGGTCGACCCCGTCGTCAGGGCTCGGGAGGAAATTCCCAGGTCACTGGACCCGTCTTGATCAACTCGCGGCCGGGCTCGCCGAGTCGCGTGCCGTAACGGATCATTTGAATGAGGTCGGAGCTGACTTCGGGGTTGCTGGTGAAGTAGGAGTGACCGAAGAGGTCGGTTCGTTTCCCCTCGTAGGTGATCAGGTCGACCTTGCCGGCGCGGGAGAGATACTCTTGCGCCCAGGGTTTCACATCCTTGGCGGTCAGGCTGCCGACCCGATAGCGGCTGCGAAACAGGATCCTGGAAACCAGCAACGCTCGATCCGTCGGCGACGAATAAATGCTCAGCCGGCCCGAGATGCTCCGCGGCAGCCTCCCCGTGGGCCACACGGACACCAGATCCGGATCGGACACCCAGGAGGTGATCTTCTGCGCCGCGATATCTACGTCGACGTCCGGCGACAGCAGCACGACGTTGTCGATCTTGTAGACGTCGACCGGGTCGCGACCCGCCGCGATGGCCTCTAGAAACAATTGCTGCACCGCGTCTAGTGTCAGGGCGGTGCCGCGGCTGTGGGCAAGGATCTGGATACGCTCCACCCCGGGTGTCTGGGCGATCATCCGAATGGCCTTCTTCAGATGATCGACCGAGTAGGTCGCCGATTCCGTGGTCGAGGTGTAGGAGGTCAGGAAATTGCCCGTCGACGACGAGGGCCAGGTAAAGAAGGCACAGATCTGCTCTCGCCCCAGGAAATGACACAACTCCGCGGTGGTAAAGGCGGCGGACGCGAAGGTCTCGTTGAAACCGTGGACGTACAGCAGGACCTCCTTTCTCGGCGACTCTGCGAGCCGCCGCTGCACCTCCGAGCGAAGCTGCTGCTTCGCCGCCTCGTGTTGCTCCATTTGAGCGCTGTCGCGAAACGCGTCGCCGGACGCGACGCGGGTTACTTGATAGGGCTCTCGCGGAAACTCGCCGAGCGACTTAACCGGGCCGAGCTCCAAGTCTACCGCCACGGTACGGTCCCGAAGCTGGCTCTGTCGCACCAGGCTCTCCCAGGTGATGTCGGGAACCATGCGCACCTGTACCGATCCGAAGATGATCTGTTTGCCGCGCTGCCCTCCGAAAGGCAGTCCCGAGACCGAATCCTTTTCCGGCTCCCGATCGGTGATGAACAGCAGATCCACGTTCGGATCCAGCCGCTTGCCGGGTGCCGCGGCGTATACCGGCGGTCCGCCCGGGGAGGCGTACAATGTGGGCGTCGGCATCAGGAGACGCTCTTTGGTGGCGCATCCCGCGAGGAGGGCGGCCGCCATGACAAACGCCGCGACCTTGATCAAAATCTGCTGCATCGAATCCAAGCCTCCAGCGCGGCTGACCGCCGATTTGCCTGCTGCATTCTAGAACCGATTCCGGCGCCGCGCGCGTTGCGTGCCTTCCGGTCTCCGCGGGCTCGCGTCTCGGAGTTGAGTTGCCGTTCAAGAGACGGAGTCAAGTCTGCGGCAATAATCGGTAAATGACAGCTCGTGTAGCAGATGAGGGACGTTTTCGCCCGCAAGGGGCTTGTAAGTCCCGGTTTCGATCCGGGGCCAATTCGTCTGCAACATGACGATATTGTTACAGTGAAACAATAAGTTGGTGAAATCCGCGCGATGATGGGCTATCTTTCCATCCGTGCGCCTCGTCACGAATTGGTTTTTTGCCACAGTAGCCTGAAAGCAATCGATCAAGCTTTCATGGGCATTACGGTTTGTCGTTTTGACCTAGTGGTGCCTTTTCCGCAACGGAATGTCGACCATACTACGGGTACGAGAGCGAATTTTTTCTGGAGGTTGAACCGATGACCGTCAGTCAATCACAGGCTCTTTGGGAAATGTGTCGCCAAGGATTTCCGCTGCGCGCGGACGAGGCTGAGAAACAGTGGGAGAGCGGCCGGATTTACCAGCCGGATCTCGATCTGCACCTCCCCCGCAAGATCGCGGAGCTGATAGACCGCTGCAACCGGGAGGTTGTGGTCCAGTACCAGGCGGCGTAACCAAGCGCGCGCGGTCCGAGGGGTTAAGCGGCGAGCGCCGACCGACGCTCAGTCGATCGGCGCCGATTGGCACCTTCATTCTGGCCCCCCCGCTCCAGCGTGGGAGCGAATCCGGACGCTCCAGCGACCCGTCTCTCGGCGTCAGGCCGCGGAGCGGCAAGGCGGCATTCCCACGCCGGAGCGTGGAACGAGGAGCGGAGAGCACGTAGGAACGAGTCGACGGCCGGATACTCCGGCACGGCCATTGTGCTTACGCTGGCTCCCACGCTCCGGCGCGGGAGCGCTTCCGGACGCTCCGGCGCCCCGTCGGTGTCGGGCCGCGGAGCGGCCAAGACTCGATCCCACGCCGGAGCGTGGGATCGAGGAAACCAAATCAGAATCCCAGTACGTTCAGTGCTTCGGCGGTCTTGACGTCCTTCACCGTGACGCGCAGATTCCCCTCGGCACCGCAGCGGGAGAGGATGGCGACCTCCGGGGCGCCGTTGCCGTTGATGTCTGCGATGCTTGCCAGATCAAGCGGGGTGCACTCGTTGCTCAGCCACAGCCGGCGGATCAGCTCGGAGGTGGCGCCGTCGCGGACCTCCGCATTTACCTCGCCGGTGTCCGGCTTGCGGGCGAGCAGGGCGTATTCCTCTACGCCGTTGCCGTTCACGTCAGCTACCGTCGCCAGCTTCACGGGCGTGAAGCTTCGGTTGTAACCGCGCACCACGGCCAGAGTCGCGTCGGTGGCGGCCTCCTTGACCCGCACCACGGTCTTTCCCGTCGCCGGGTCGCGCAGCAGCAGCGCTACC
>JBGSTR010000210.1:0-2718 GCA_041736365.1 Chromatiaceae bacterium
ACGGACCCTTCCAGCCGTAGCTGCCCGTCCCCGCCGACGACGTGGATACCGTAACCGCTGAGCAACGGGTTCAGGTCGATCAGGGTCTGCGCCCGGACGGCGGCGCAGGGCTGCGCGGCGACGGCGGCGGCTGTCAGGCACAGCAGGACCAGCGGCAGGGACAGGATCCGCAGCGGGTTGGCGAGCGGAAATTGCGGCATGGAGTGTCCTCCGAGTGGCGGTTGCCCGGGATGCGTCGGCCGGCCAACGCACTGCGGCGGAGTTAGCGATCTGGCAGCGCTTGCCTGTCGCAGAGGCGCGCCCACAGCTACCGCCACGCTGTAATGGAGATGGAGATAATGACGTCACTAAGGCAATGGCGACGCAGGGGACCATATCATAGGCGGACGGGTACTGGCGGGCCGCCGCGGCGTCCCCCAGCGTTCGCGGCGAAGAGCCGCTGAATGTGGTACCCAGTTCAACCCGCTGAGACCGGAGGCCCAGGGCTCGACCAGGATGCCGGTATCCAGGAACACCGCGCAGGCATCCCCGGCCATATCCATCTAGGCTTCGATGGGGTCGAGCACCGGGTCGAGGAAGACCGCCGGGTCCGCATCGCTCTCGGCGCGGAAGTCGCCTCGGGCGCGGGAGCCGAACAAAACCAAGCCCCGCAGCCGCTCCCATAGCGCCGCTCCAGGCGGTGGCGAAAGTCAAGAATGGTCGCCGCGGTGGCGCTATCCGGAGGGCTTGGATCGGACATCACGGCCTTTTCTGGGGCGCTCCCCGTTCTGAGTGGAATGGCCCTACGCCAGGCGGTGGGCGCAGGGCAGGTGGAGATTGTCCCACCGGCAGGGGGCCAGGGCGACGGCGAGGGGCGAATACCGTGGTCCGTCCCCGGTTTGTCCCGCCATCCACAACGCGAACGCCAGCTAACGCCAGCTAAGGACCTGCACCGGCGCAGCGCCCGGCCGGGTACCGCGGCCCGAGCGGCTCGGACAACCCCTTGAGGATACCGCAGTCCTCTGCGGTGCGGGCGTCGGGGCACTGTTCCCGCAGGTGCTGCAAGACCGCCACCAGCGCGTGCAGCGACCGCATGCGCTCGCGCACCTGGACGATGTGATCGTCGAGCAGTCGATTCACGTTGCCGCAACTCTCGTGTGGGGCGTCCTTGATACGCAGCAACTGGCGGATGTCGGACAGAGGCATGCTGAGTGAACGGCAATGCAGAATGAACGACAGCCGTTCGGCGTGCCCTTGCCCATAGACGCGGTAGTTGCCCCCGCTGCGCGGCGGGGCCGGCAGCAGACCCGCGCGCTCGTAATAGCGGATGGTCTCGGCCTGGGTCCCGGTAAGCCGGGCGAGATCGCCGATCTTCATACCCATACCCTCGCCCCTCCGAGTGGATGATCCCTGGTTGCCCAGGTCCCACGAGGGCCGCCCTTGACCCTGTAGTAGCTCCAGGGTCTTCACTATGGGTTATGGACCCGTCCCAGCTCCAGTCCGTTCCCCC
This sequence comes from Chromatiaceae bacterium, assembly GCA_041736365.1. Taxonomy (GTDB): domain Bacteria; phylum Pseudomonadota; class Gammaproteobacteria; order Chromatiales; family Chromatiaceae; genus JBGSTR01. The sequence continues at coordinate 1,490 of JBGSTR010000210.1, forward strand.
ACGCGCGACCTCTGGCGAGCCGCCGGACTGCGCCGGGGCCTGTGGCTGCGCACCTGTCCTGCCGGTGGCGGGCAAGCCGCTCGCGGCGTCACCTGTCCGTGGCGCGACAGTGCTGCGGGTCCCCGCCTTGGATTGCCCCTCCGAGGAGCACCAAATCCGCCACGCACTGCGCGCGATCCCTGGAATCCGAGCGTTGCGCTTCGAGCTTGCGACCGGCTCCCTGACCATTGAGGCAGCGCCCGAGGCCGTCGTGGCGGCGCTGAAGGCGATCCGTCAGGCTGGTTTCGCCGCCCACCCAGATTCGCAGCAGCGGCCTTCGCAGGGGGAGTGGGCGGCAGGCAGTATCAGGGGCCTTGAGCGGTACGGCATCGCCCTGGCGCTGGCCCTAGGTGCGGAGGCCCTGGGCTGGTTCTTACCAGGGGCGCTGCCCCTCGATCTGCTCGGCATGGTACTCGCCGCCGCCGCGATCCTGCTGGCCGGTGTGTCCACTTATACCAAGGGCTGGGCGGCCCTACGGCGCCGTGAGCTGACCATGAACGCGCTCATGGCGATCGCCGTGACCGGCGCCTTCCTGATTGGGCAGTGGCCGGAGGCGGCGATGGTCATGGCGCTCTTCGCCATCGCCGAGTTGATTGAGGCGCGCTCGGTGGATCGGGCGCGCGACGCCATCCGGGGCCTGCTGGCCCTGACGCCGGAGACGGCGGAGGTCCGCCAGGGCGATGGGACCTGGGTCCTCACCCCTGCCGCCGCCGTTCTGCCGGGTGCCCTGGCACGGGTCAAGCCCGGTGCACGCATCCCGCTGGACGGCCGGGTGAGGGCCGGAAACAGCGCGGTCGATCAGGCCCCGGTCACCGGCGAGAGCATCCCGGTGGACAAGCAGGCAGGGGATCCGGTGTTCGCCGGCACCATCAACCAGACGGGCACCCTCGAGATCGAGGTCGCGGCAGCGGCCGACGACACCACCCTGGCCCGGATCATCCATGCCGTCGAGCAGGCCCAGGGCCTGCGGGCGCCGACCCAGCGTTTCGTGGATCGCTTCGCAGCGGTCTACACCCCCGCCGTCTTTGCCGTGGCGGTGGCCGTGGCCGCGCTCGGTCCCTGGCTGTTCGGCTGGGACTGGGTGCAGGCGCTCTACAAGGCGCTGGTGCTGCTCGTCATCGCCTGCCCCTGCGCCCTGGTCATCGCCACGCCGGTCACGGTGGTGAGCGCACTGGCGGCGGCGGCCAGGC
>JBGSTR010000220.1:0-6705 GCA_041736365.1 Chromatiaceae bacterium
TCGCGCGCGCGCTGGCGCACGGTCCCGCCTTGCTGCTGGCGGACGAGCCTTCTTCGGCACTCGATCCGCGGCTCTCCGATAAGGTGCTCGGTCTGTTGCGGGACCTGGCGGCCGGAATGGGGACCGCGGTGGTGATCGCCACCCACGAGCAGCGGCGCATTCGCGAGCTGGGCCTGCGTGAGCTTCGCGCAAGACCCAGCGAGGTGCCGGACGGGCTCGGGACCTGCTTCGAGGACTGAATCGGCGTGAGCGCACTGCCAACCCAACCCCTGCCGATTTCCAACCTAATCGCCGAGACCTGGTCGCTGGCGTGGAAGGATCTGCGGCACGATCGCCGCACCAGTCTGGTGTTCGTGCTCACGGTGGCCGCCATCGTGGCCCCCTTGCTGCTGCTGTTCGGCCTCAAGAACGGCGTGATTCACACCCTGCGCGAGACGCTCCTGCGCGACCCGCGCAACCTCGAGGTGGTGGTCTACGGCAGCGCTCGGCTGGAGCGCGACTGGCTCGATGCGCTGGCGAAACGCCCGGAGGTGGCGTTTCTGGTGCCCAAGACCCGCACCATCAACGCCAGCGTCGATCTAGTCGACGGGGCCAGACACCTGCTGCCGACGGTGGAGGTGGTTCCGAGCGCCGCGGGCGACCCATTGCTCCCGGAAGGCTCGCCCATTCCGCGCCGTCCGGACGAGGTGCTGATTACCGAAGGCGCGTCCAAACAACTCCAGGTCGAGATCGGGGGGCCGCTCTACGCCATGGTCAAACGCACGCTGGACGGCGAGCCCCAGCAGCTGCGCATCCCCTTGCGGGTGATCGGCGTGGTCCCCGAGACCCGTTACGCCCGCGATGCGCTGTTCACCAGCCTGGATCTATTGGTGGCGGCGGAGGACTACCGCGACGGCGTGCTTTCCGGACTCGCGGATGGTGCGGTGCCCGATGGCTACGCCGCGAGGCGCTCCCTGTTCGCGAGTGCCAGACTCTACGCCCGGGGGCTGGATCAGGTTGCGCCTCTGGCCGATTACCTGCGCGCCGAGGGGATCGAGGTGCGCACACAGGCGGAGCGCATCGCCACCGTACAGGCCTTCGATCGCACCCTGTCTTTCGTGTTCCAGGTTCTTGCGGCCATTGGCGGCAGCGGTTGTGCGTTGGCGCTAGGCGGCGCGCTGTGGGTCAACGTGGACCGCAAACGACGCCAGCTCGCCTTGCTGCGTCTGTTCGGCTTCGGTCACGGCGCGGTGGCCGCCGTGCCCGTGATCCAGGGTCTGGTCATCTCGGCGCTCGGATTCCTGCTCGCCAGCGCCGCCTATCTCCTCGGCTCCCGGGTGTTCGATTCGGTAATGGGCCGGAACCTGCCCGCCGGTGGCTACGTGAGCCGCCTGGAATCGACGGATCTGGTCGTCGCAGCCGGAGCCATGCTGTTGATCGCGCTGCTCGCCTCGGTGGCGGCGGCACTGCGTGCCGGGCGAGTGAGCCCGGCGGAGGGTTTGCGTGAAACAACACATTGAACGAGTCGGGACCAACCTCCTGCTGGGGCTAATCTTCGGGCTGGGGTCCGGGGCCGCGGTGGGGGAGGTGGCACCGCTCGACTGGAAGGTCGCACTCTACAACCCCAAGGCGGCGCCGGACGATGTATTGGTGCCGCTGCCTTGCGGGGGGGCGATGGCATTCAGACGAGTGTCCACCGAGGCGGACGGTCCGCTGGCGGACGTCCCGGTCGAGATCGGCAGCGATGCGGAATCACAAGGGTACGTCGAGCACCGCTATCTGACCCATCTGGCCGGCCCCTTCGATGGGGCCGAGGCTGGTCGGCGGGACCTGTTGATCGGGAAGTACGAGGTCACCGCACTCCAGTTCGACGCCGTGATGGCCGCCGCCGAGGGCAAGCCTTGTCCGGCGCCCGCCGCCAGCGCCAGGCTGCCCAAGACCGGAATCGGCTGGCACGATGCGGTGTCCTTTGCACACCGCTATTCGCTTTGGCTGCGCGAGAACGAGTCTGCGATCGCGGCCTGTGCAGACCCCGCGACGCCTTGTCTGCCGCGGGTGGACGGTGAGCCCGCCTTTGCGCGTCTGCCCACGGAGGTGGAATGGGAGTACGCGGCGCGCGGCGGGCAACGCGTGAGCCCCGCGGACTTCCGCGAGCTGCATTACCCGATGCCCGAAGGGGTGGAGCGCCACGTCTGGTTCAACGAGACCGCCCAGGGTCAGGTGCGCCCCATCGGTGTGCTGGCCGCCAATCCCCTGGGTCTGCACGACGTGCTGGGCAACGTGGAGGAAATCACCCTGGAGCCCTTCCGCCTGCACCGTCTCGATCGCCCGCACGGCCAGGCGGGCGGCTATGTGGTGCGCGGCGGCAGTATCCACGCGAGCGGCGAGGACCTGCGCTCCTCCCTGCGCCGGGAGGTCCCGTTCTATGACGATCGCGGGGCCGTGGGGACCGCGGATACCGGCTTTCGGGTGCTGCTGTCCGCCTCGGTGTTGACCTCCAACGGACGCATCGAGGCAATCCAGGCCGCCTGGGAACGACTGGGCAGCGACGTCGCCAAGGCGGAGCCGGTCCCGCCGCCGCGACCGGCGCTCGACGACAAGCCGTTCGACGATCCGGTGCTGGAGCTGACCGCACTGGCGCGAACCTCCACCGAGCCGGCCATGAAACAGCGCCTCGAACGGCTGCGCGGCGTGGTCGCGGGCAGCGCGCAAAGGCTCTACGAGCAACGTGCTCGCAGTGCCCGCGAGGCGCTGCGATTCGGTGGACTTCTGTGCCAGAAGTTGTCCGACGAGGGGGCGAATACCGAGCTGATGAAACAGCGCCACGCGGTCTGTGTCGAGGGCAACGGTGCAAAATACCCGCGCTGCAAACAGCTCGGCGAAGCAATGGCACGGGATCTCGGGACGCTCGAAAACAACATTGCCTTCTACGGCGATTCCATCGTGCGCACCGCGCAGACCTACCCGGAAGACCTTGCGGTGCTCGACGAGCAGCTCGTTAAGCTGCGCGAGGAGCTCGCCGATCGCGGCTACGGCGCGCTGGCGGTCTACCCGGAACAGTTTCATGCTCAGGTGCTCGACTACGCGAAGCGCGGCGGGGTCGAGCGCAAGCGTTGGTTCGACGCCTGCAAGGCGGTTAAGGAAAAATCCCTACAATGATACGGCCATCTCGGCTTAGAATCGGTATTCGCACAAGGAAAACCTAACCTAATCATAGGAGAACGTGCATGTTGGCCAGCTTGCCCTCGCGCCCTGGAATCGTCTGCCTAACCCTATCGTTCGCGATCGTCCAAGCCGGTTGCGTGACCATGCCGACCGCCGGTGGCGGGGGCTCTTCGGGGCAAACGCAGGCGACCTCGCTGACCCCGGCGGAGCAGCGAATGCGCCAGGAGTCGGCTCAGCTCGACGTCAAGTCGTCGCTGCAGGGCTGTCTCGCCGGTGCTGCGGCCGGTGCCCTATTGGGCATGCTCTCGGGGGGCAACCGAAGCAACAATATGTTGGTGGGAGCGGCGATCGGCTGCGGCGTCGGCCTCGGCGCCAACGCCTACGTTCAATCCAAGCGCAAGACTTACCAGAACGAAGAGCAGCGCATGGCGGCGATGATCGCGGATGTGCGGGAGGACAACCGCCGACTGGCGGGTTTGATCTCGAGTAGCCAGGAGGTCATCGCCGCGGACCGGCGCAAAATCGCGGAAGTCGACGCCGCCTATCGCAAGAAGGCAATTTCCATCGACGATGCACGCCGGCAGCTGGCGAGCGTCAAGGCCAATCGCGATCACCTGCAAAAGACCGCGAGCACGTTGCAGAAGAAGGAAGACGATTGGGTGCAGATCTCCAACTTGGAGCGCCAATCCGGCAGCGATACGACCAAGCTCGATGCGGAGATCAATGTGTTGAAGGGACAGGTTTCCAGCCTGCAGAAGGAAGTCAAGCTGATGGACAAGCAGATCAACGTCTCGCCGGTGGCGGCATGATGAACATTGCACTCAAACATTGCGGAATCGGAATCGTGCTGGCGACAAGCGCGGTTTTTTTTACCGGGTGCGCCACTACCACGGGGGAATGCGATCCGAGCAGCGTGGATTTCTTTAAGAACACCAGCTGTCTCGCCTCCGGCGCCTACGCACAACGTCAACGCGATATGCAATCGACGCTGGCCGGAGAGCAGGATCGCAACACGGCCTTCAAGGCGGTGCTCGCCGAGCTTCAGGCCGAGCAGGCCCGGGTCAAGGGACAGCTCCGCGGTAGTCAGGCGAGATATGGGCGACTCGACGCGGCCTGGGGCGATCTCAAACGCAGCCTCGACCGCCAGACGCGCGAGAATCAGACCCTGGCGGCGCGCGTGTCGCAGATCGACGGCGAAATGACGGGGCGTAAAGGAGGCGACTCCGCGACCCAGCAGGCGACCCGCGATCAGCTAAAGCGCCAGGTCGGACAGTTGCAGAAGGAGCTGGATGCCGGCGTGTACTGAGGGCAAACGCTGATTCAATGCCGTCCTGGCATTGAATCGGCTCGCGGTCCGTATGCGCGGGGGCAACCGCGCCGGAGGCAGCCGTTACTCCCCGGATCTATCCGCCAGCACCAACAGCTCCGCGAGCGCGCTGGCCGGAATCGGTTTGACCAGGTGCCGGTCGAAGCCGTTTTCCGCCGACTTGAGGGTTTGCTCGTCCCAGCCCGAGAGGGCGACGATGGTGATCTCCTTGCCCCAGGGCTGTTCGCGAATGCGCCGGCACGCGCCGTAGCCGTCGAGCCTCGGCATGCCGATGTCGAGCAGGACCAGCCGCGGTCGGACCCGTTCGGCCGACGCCACGGCTTCCAGGCCGTCGCAGGCCTTGGTTACCTCGCAGCCCATCAGCCCCAGCAGCACCGCGAGCGACTCGGCGATGTCGGGGTTGTCGTCGGCGACCACGACCCGCAGGCCCGCACCCCCGGACAGGTCCGGTGTGGGTGTGTCCGGAGCCTCGTCCGAGTGAATCGCAGGCGCCTCCGTGATCGTCGGCAAGCGCACGATGAGCTCGCTTCCGCGGTCGGTTCCGGGGCTCTTGGCCTCGATCTCGCCGCCGTGCATCTCCACCAGCCCGCGCGCCAGCGATAGGCCGATGCCAAGTCCGGCGCGCGTCTGATCCACGCCGGCGTCGCCCTGGCTAAACATCTCGAACACCCGCGGCAATTGCTCCGCCGAGATACCGATGCCGGTGTCGATGACCCGAATTACCACGGTCTCGGCGCCGGAAGTGGAGGTCTCCAGCGCTGCCCGCAGGCGGATCGCGCCCCCGCCTCGGGTGTACTTGCAGGCGTTGTCGAGCAAATTCTGAAATACCTGAACCAAGCGCAGCGGATCCCCGTCCAGGAACACGGGCCGATCGAGTGGCGTCACCTCCAGCGCCAGCCCCGCCGCCAGCGCGCGCGGGCGAATATCCTGAAGCACCTGCTCCAGCAGTGCGCCCAGCTCGACGCGCTCGCGACGCAACTGCAGGCGTCCGCGGGTGATCCGGCTCACGTCAAGCAGATCGTCGATCAGTCGCGCCATGTGCCCGAGCTGCCGATCGATCATCTGCTGGGCGGTGCGCAGCATCGGGTCGTCCGGGACCTTGAGTCGGATGACCTCGGCGGCATTGCGGATCGGCGCCAGTGGATTGCGCAGCTCGTGGGCCAGGGTGGCCAAGAATTCGTCCTTGCGGCGCATCGACTCGCGCAACGCCTCCTCGATCTGCTTGCGCTCGGTCACGTCCTGGGTAGTGCCGAAACCGCCCAATAGGGAGCCGTCCCGATCCAACTCAAGCTCGGCAATCTCGCGCACCCATTTCACCTGTCCATCCACCACCAGCCGGTGCTCGATGTTGTAGGGCGCGCCCTGCAACGCGCGCTCCCACATGTCGTCGACATATTCACGGTCATCCGGGTGCACGATGGAGAGGAAGGTCTCGTAGGACATCGGCGTGTGCTCCGCCACGCCGAAGATCCGGTAGTTCTCCGGCGACCAGGTAAGCTCATTGCGACGCACGTCGAGTCGCCAGCTACCGATTCTTCCCACCGTCTGGGCACGGCTGAGGTCGGCCTGACTACGCAGCAAGTCCTCCTCCATCTGCCGACGCGCGGTGATGTCCTCGCCGGAGCTCAGGATGCCGACGGTCGCACCCGCGCTATTGGTGAGCCGCGCGTTGTGCCAGGCGATGAGACGCATGCGGCCATCGCGGCAACGCACCGAGTTCTCGAAGTACTCGAATTCGTCGATCTCCTGCGCCATGATCTTGCGAAACATCGGGAGGATGCTCGCCTCGCCCTCGGGTTGCGGCAGACAGGTCTTGAACCAGTTGCGTCCGACGATCTCGTCCTCGTCGTAGCCGAGCAGCTCGCGGCCCTTGCGGTTGAGCATCGTAATGTTGCCGTCGATATCCAAGGCCACGATCAGGCTCTGCACCGTCTCCAGGTAGGATCGATTGATCTCGACCTGTTGTCGCAGCGAGGCCTCGAAGCGTTTGCGCTCGGTGATGTCGACGAAGGCGGCGACGCTGCCGCGCGGCCGTGCATCCTCATCCCAGAGGGGCGTCGCGTTGCCGAGCAGGGTGCGCACCGAGCCGTCGACGTGAACGATCTCTTCTTCGAAATCGCGCACCTCGACACCGCGGGCAGCGCGTTGCACCGGCAGCTCGTCACCACGCAGCTCGCGCCCGTTCCGGTAGACCTTGAAGTGCTGGGGTCGCGCGGGCTCCGCGGCGGTCAACG
>JBGSTR010000230.1:0-2445 GCA_041736365.1 Chromatiaceae bacterium
GTCCTCGGAGAGACCGTCCTCCCCGACCACGCCGGCCAGCACGCGCGTTTGTTGGGCTTGGCTGTCACTCGCAGAGAGCTGGGCGGCGAGCGCCGGATGATCCGCATGGGTGCGTCCCTTGCCGATGCCGTCCTTCATCAGCCGCGAGAGGCTCGGCAGGAGGCGCACGGGCGGGTACAGATCGCGCCGGTGCAGGTCCCGGTCGAGCACGATCTGACCTTCCGTGATGTAGCCGGTGAGATCCGGGATCGGGTGGGTGATGTCGTCGTTCGGCATGGTGACGATGGGGATCTGGGTCACCGAGCCCGGGCGCCCGCGGATGCGCCCCGCGCGCTCGTAGAGTGTGGCCAGGTCCGAGTACATGTACCCCGGATAGCCCTTGCGGCTCGGCACCTCGCCGCGGCTCGCGGAGACCTCGCGCAGGGCCTCGCAGTAATTCGTGAGGTCGGTGAGGATGACCAGCACGTGCTTGCCCTCGGTGAAAGCCAGGTATTCCGCCGCGGTCAGGGCGAAACGCGGCGTCAGCAGGCGCTGTGCGCTGGAGTCGCTTGCGAGATTCAGAAACAGGGCGGTGCGCGCCAGTGCCCCGCTCCGCTCCATCTCCTCGCGGAAGAATTCGGCGCTGCCGTGGGGGATGCCGATTCCGGCGAATACGATGGCGAAGTCCCGATCCTCCTCGCCGCCGTCGCCCGGGAGCCGGGCATTGCGGGCGATGTCCACCGCGATCCGGTCGTGCGGTAGCCCGCCGCCGGAGAACAGGGGCAGCTTCTGGCCCCGCACCAGGCTGTTCATCAGGTCGATGGCGGTGAAGCCGGTCTCCAGGAACTCGCTCGGGGCCTCGCGCGCCGAGGGCTTGATCGGCAGCCCGTCCACCAGATGGGCATGACGCGCCGCAAGCGGCGGGCCACCGTCCAGCGGCTTTCCGACCCCGTTGAAGACGCGGCCGAGCAGACCGGGGCCGACCTGAAAGCGCAACGGCTCCCCGAAGAAGCGCACGCGCGTGCCGCCTAGCGCCAGCCCGGCGGTATCGTCCAGCATCTCGACGGTAATCGACTCCTCGTCCAATGCGGCGATGCGTCCAAGACGCACCGCACCGTCGCTGCCTTCCACCTCGACCGCCTCGTTGAGACCCACGTCGACGCTGCGCCGCAGGAACAGCAGGGGTCCCTCCGCGCGACGGGCGATCTCCTCTCCGATCAGTCTGGCGTACATGCTGTTGACCTGGCTGGTTGTAGCGTGATCCGCAGGGACTTCATGTCGTCCGGTTCTCTCAAGACGGCGCGGATTCCGCGACCGCGTCGGGCTGCGCGGCGGTGAGCCGGCGCAGGGTCAGCGTAAGCTCCTGATCGAGCGCCGAGAAGGCCTCCCAATCGCCGTCCGGGATCTCCTCTCCCATGCGCATCAAGGCGCGGAAGATGGGCTCCTCGGCGATCGCTTCGGGCCGAACGCCCGCCTCCAACAGACGCTCGGTGACCTCGATGAAACGCCCGATCAGTCGCATCATCACCGCTTGACGCGGCGCCGAGGCGTAGCGGTCGTTCTCGGAGAACGCCGACTGGCGCAGGAACGACTGATTGATCATCTGGGCGCACAGCAGCACCTGTCGTTGCGCCGGCGGCATGGCGTCGCGCCCGATGATGCGGGCCATGCGCTCGAGCCGCGCATCCTCCTCCAGCAGGGTGAGAAACCGCCGCCGCAGCTCCTCCCAGCGGGTACAGCCCTCGCGGTGCCACCAGCGAGCGAGGTCGCCGGCCACCACGCTGTAGGACTGGAGGGGGTGGATTGCGGGATAGAAGCGCGCCTGTGCGCGCCGTACGTCGAGTCCCCACAGGCAGCCGACGTAGCGCTTGGTATGGGTGGTCACGGGCTCCGAGAAATCACCCGACGGCGGACTCACGGCCCCGAGCACCGTGACCGATCCGAGGGCGCCGTTCTGAGTGCGCACTCGCGCCGCTCGCTCGTAGAAGTCCGCCAGCCGACTGCTGAGATACGCCGGGAAGCCGGCCTCGCCCGGCAGCTCTCCGAGCCGCCCGGAGACCTCGCGCAAGGCCTCCGCCCAGCGGCTGGTGGAGTCCGCCATCAGGGTGACGTTGAGGCCCTGATCGCGGAAGTACTCGGCCACGGTGATGCCGGTGTAGATGCTGGCCTCGCGCGCGGAGACCGGCATATTCGAGGTATTGGCGATGACCACCGTGCGCTCCAGCAGCGGGCGTCCGCTGCGCGGGTCCTCCAGCTCGGTAAATTCGCTCAGCAGGCCGGCGAGCTCGTTGCCGCGCTCGCCGCAGCCGACATAGACGATCACGTCGGCGTTGCACCACTTGGCGATGGTCTCCAACAGCACCGTCTTACCGGTGCCGAAGCCGCCGGGGATTGCCGCGGTGCCGCCCCGGGCGACCGGAAAAAGGCAGTCGATGAGCCGCTGGCCGGTGAGCATGGGCTCGTCGC
>JBGSTR010000241.1:0-1617 GCA_041736365.1 Chromatiaceae bacterium
CCCGCGGCGGTCTCCTTGCTGCTGATCCACCTGCGGCGGCTGTCCGCCTGATGGGCCAAGCGCTCGGCCCCGAGCACCAACGGCTGCTGGCACAAGGCATCGAAGGAATGGGGCTGGCGATCGGCCTCGAGCCCCAGGGCCGGCTACTCGAATTTTTGGCGCTGCTGGAGCGTTGGAACGGCGCCTACAACCTGACGGCGGTGCGCGACCTCGACGCGATGATCACCCGCCACCTGCTCGACAGCCTTTCCGTCCTGCCTCATCTGTTCGGCGAGCGCGTGCTCGATCTGGGCACCGGCGCCGGGCTGCCGGGCCTGCCGCTGGCGATCGTCGATCCGGCCCGGCGTTTTTGGCTGCTCGACAGCAACGCCAAGAAGGTCCGGTTCGTGCGCCAGGCGGTGATGGATCTGGGTTTGAGCAACGTCGAGCCGGTCCACGCCCGCAGCGAGTCGTACCGGCCGGGCGTAAAATTCAGTACCATTGTGACGCGCGCGGTTGCCGCCGCCGGACCGCTGTGGGTTCAAGCGGCCGATCTGCTCGCCCATCCGGGACGCATGTTGCTGATGAAGGGCCGCTACCCGGACCTTGAGCTCGCGGATCCCGCGCTCGCGGCGACGGACCCCGAGGTCCACCGGGTTCAGGTACCCTTTCTCGATGGCGAGCGCCATCTAATCGAGCTTCGCAGGGATTGATCCAAGCATGGTCAGAATCATCGCGATCGCCAATCAGAAGGGCGGCGTCGGCAAGACCACCACGGCGGTGAATCTGGCCGCATCGCTGGCTTCGATGAAGCGCCGGGTGCTGTTGGTGGACATGGATCCGCAAGGCAATGCCACCATGGGCTGCGGCGTGGACAAGCACACGCTCGACCATTCGAGCTGCGATGTCCTGCTCAGCGACGCACCGTTCGTCGAGTGCCTGCAGCGGGTGCCCGACCCCGCCCCCGGTTTCGACCTGTTGCCGGCCAACGCCGATCTGACCGCGGCGGAGGTGGGGCTGATGAGCTCCATCGACCGCGAGCGGCGGTTGGCAAACGTGCTGGCGACGGTCGCGGAAGACTACGAGCTGATCATTATCGACTGCCCGCCGTCGCTCAATATGCTCACCGTCAACGCCCTGGTCGCCGCCCACGGGGTGCTGATCCCGATTCAGTGCGAATACTATGCGCTCGAGGGTCTATCCGCCTTGCTCGACACCATCGAGCAGATTCGCAGCAACCGCAACGAGTCGTTGTGTATCGAGGGCATCCTGCGCACCATGCACGACCCGCGCAACAACCTGGCGAATCAGGTCTCGACCCAGTTGATTACCCACTTCACCGATCAGGTCTACCGCACCATCATCCCGCGCAATGTGCGGCTGGCGGAGGCGCCGAGCCACGGGCTGTCGGCAATCCTCTACGATCCAGCCTCGAAGGGCGCGGTCTCCTATCTGGCGCTCGCGAGTGAGCTCCTGCGCCGCGGCGAAAAACGAGCGCGAGCCGCCTGATGAGCGACATGGACAACATCCCCAAGCAGTCGGCGAAGAAACGCGGGTTGGGACGCGGGCTCGATGCCCTGCTCGGTGCGACCCGACCCGTCGGCGCGCCGCCGAACGCGCCCGTCGCGGACACCGCCG
>JBGSTR010000256.1:0-10805 GCA_041736365.1 Chromatiaceae bacterium
GGCGGCGATGTCCTCGGCGCTGCCCTCGGCGATGATCTCCCCGCCGTGCATGCCGGCGCCGGGGCCCAGGTCGACGACGCGGTCCGCCGCGCGGATCGCCTCTTCGTCGTGCTCGACCACGATCACCGTATTGCCGATGTCGCGCAGGTGGGTCAGGGTCTTGAGCAGGCGCGCGTTGTCGCGCTGGTGCAGCCCGATCGACGGTTCGTCGAGGATGTACATGACCCCGACCAGTCCCGCGCCGATCTGACTGGCCAGGCGAATGCGCTGGGCCTCGCCGCCGGACAGCGTATCCGCGCTGCGCTCGAGGGTGAGGTAGTCCAGACCCACGTCGACCAGGAATCGCAGCCGGGTCGCGATCTCCTTGGTCACCTTGGCGCCGATCTCGCCGCGCTTGCCGGGCAGGTCCAGCGCCTCGAAGAAGCGCAGGGACTCCCCGACCGGCAGGCCCGCCAGCGCGGGGAGGTTGTGACCGGCGACGAAGACGTGCCGTGCATGCTCGTTGAGCCGCGAGCCGCCGCAGGCGGGGCAGGGCTGGTGGGAGACGTAACGCGCGAGCTCCTCGCGCACCGTATTGGATTCGGTCTCGCGATAGCGGCGCTCCATGTTGCGGATGATGCCCTCGAAGGCGCGCAGCTTCCCGCGGCCGTGCTCGTGGGGGAGTCGCAGCTTGAGCTTTTCCGTGCCGCTGCCGAACAAGACCAGCTCGCGGATCGCCTCCGGGAGCGCCACCCACGGCGTTTCCACGTCGAACGCGTAGTGCTCCGCGAGCGAGCGGATCATCTGAAAATAGTAGGCGTTGCGCCGGTCCCAGCCACGCACCGCGCCGCCGGCGAGACTCACGTCCGGGTGGACCACGACCTTGGCCGGGTCGAAGAACTGCTCCGAGCCGAGTCCGTCGCAGCTCGGGCAGGCGCCCGCCGGGTTGTTGAAGGAGAAGATGCGCGGCTCGAGCTCGGAGATGCTGTAGCCGCATACCGGGCAGGCGAACAGCGCCGAGAAGGTCAGCTCCGGGCGCTCGGGGTCGTCGATCCAGGCCACTCGGGCGATGCCGCCGGAGAGACCGAGCGCGGTTTCGAAGGACTCCGACAGGCGCAGCTGCAGGTCTTCGCGTACGCGGAAGCGATCGATGACGACCTCGATGTCGTGCTTGCGCTTGAGATCCAGCTCGGGCGGGGCGTCGAGCTCGTGGATCACGCCGTCGATGCGGGCGCGCACGAAGCCCTGGGCATGCAGCTCGGCCAGCAGGCGGAGGTATTCCCCCTTGCGGGCGGAGACCACCGGGGCGAGCAGCATCAGCTTTTCACCCATCGGCTCGGCGAGCACGCGGTCGACCATCTGGGCGACGGTCTGCGCCTCCAGCGGCTCGTCGTGGCGCGGACAGCGCGGTTGGCCGACGCGCGCGAACAGCAATCGCAGGTAGTCGTGGATCTCGGTGATGGTGCCGACCGTGGAGCGCGGGTTGTGCGAGGTGGTCTTCTGCTCGATCGAGATCGCCGGCGACAGCCCCTCGATGTGATCGACGTCCGGCTTCTCCATCACCGACAGGAACTGCCGAGCGTAGGCGGACAAGGACTCTACATAGCGGCGCTGGCCCTCCGCGTAGATGGTGTCGAAGGCGAGCGAAGACTTCCCGGAGCCCGACAGCCCGGTCAGCACGATCAGCCGGTCCCGCGGCAGGTCGAGGTCGACGTTCTTGAGATTGTGGGTGCGTGCGCCGCGGATGCGGATGCTGTCCATAGGTTTTGTTTCATCAGGCTGCTGCCGAGACGGACAGCCTGCTATTATGCGAACCCTTGTTCCGCCGAAGCAAAGTCCATTGGCCGTGAGCCGTAACGACGCCACCGTCCTTCCCCTCCTGCCCTCCGAACGTCGCGCCGCCGCGGGGCTTGCGCTGATCTTCGCGTTGCGGATGCTGGGGCTGTTTCTGATCCTGCCGGTGTTCGCGATCCATGCGGTCGAGCTTGCCGGGGCGACGCCGCTGTTGATCGGGCTCGCCGTGGGCGCCTACGGGCTTACCCAGGCGATGTTGCAGATCCCGTTCGGTCTACTTTCCGACCGCATCGGTCGCAAACCGGTGATCTTCGCCGGTCTCACCTTGTTTCTCATCGGCAGCGTGGTTGCCGCCATGGCGGATTCGATCCATTGGGTCATCGTCGGGCGCGTGATCCAGGGCAGTGGCGCCGTCGCCGCCGCGATCATGGCGTTGACCGCGGACCTGACCCGTGAAGAGGTGCGCACCCGCGCCATGGCGGGAATCGGCATCAGCATAGGGATGGCCTTTGCCGCAGCCATGGTCCTCGGGCCGCTGATAGCCGGCGTAGCGGGGCTCTCCGGGGTCTTCTGGTTCATCGCCGCGTTGGCCGCGTGCGGCATCCTGGTGCTGTGGCTGGTGGTTCCGAATCCGGTGCGCTCGATCGTACACCGCGACGCCGAGCCGGTGCTGAGCCAGTTCAGCGGGGTGCTGGCCAACCGCGAGCTGCTGCGGTTGGACTTCGGCATCTTCGCGCTGCACGTGATTATGACCTCGCAGTTTCTCGCGCTGCCCCTGGCGCTCAACCAGGCCGGATTCAATCCGGACCACCACTGGATGGTCTACCTGCCGGTGCTCGCGTTGTCCGTCGTGGCCATGGTGCCGTTCATCATTCTGGCCGAGCGCGGCGGGCGAATTCGCGGCATCTTCGTCGGGGCCGTGGCCATGCTCGGCGCGGCAAGCGTTCTGTTTTACTTGGCGAACGATCATTTCTACGTCCTTGCCGCGGTGCTGGTGATCTTTTTCACCGCCGTGAATCTGCTGGAAGCGACCTTGCCGTCGATCGTTTCCAAGGTCAGCCCGGTGGCGAGCAAGGGCACCGCGATGGGCGTGTACTCCACCTCCCAGTTCACCGGGGCGTTCCTCGGCGGGGCGCTCGGCGGCTGGGTCCATCAGGTCTTCGGGCCGGAGGCGGTGTTTCTGTTCGGCGCCGCGGTGGGCCTGATTTGGCTCATCGTCGCTTTCGGCATGGCGCAGCCCGCGCAGGTCAGCAGCCGACTGTTGCGGGTTGGGGAGGTCGCGCCCTCGGAGGTTCCCGAGCTGCAGCGGCGCCTGCTCGACATTCCCGGTGTCCAGGATGCCGTCGTGGTCGCCGAGGAGGGTGTCGCATACCTCAAGGTGGACAGTAGCAAGCTCGATTCGGCAAGATTGGCAGCCGTTTCCGGCTAGCGGCAGCGCGCTCCGGAACCACCAACTTCATGCTGACCCGCGATCGCGGGCGCGAGGAACACCATGGCAAGAGGCGTCAACAAGGTCATTTTGATCGGCAATCTCGGGGCTGATCCGGAAGTACGCTACCTGCCCAGCGGCGATCCGGTGGCGAATATCCGCATCGCAACCGACGAGTCTTACAAGGACAAGAACACCGGGCAGCTCGTGCCGCGAACGGAGTGGCACAGCGTGGTCTTCTTCGGAAAGCTCGCGGACATCGTCAAGCAGTATCTTCACAAGGGCTCCAAGGTCTACGTCGAGGGGAAGCTGCGCACCCGGAAGTGGCAGGGTCAAGACGGGCAGGACCGCTACTCCACCGAGGTGGTGGTGGATATGAACGGCACCATGCAGATGCTCGACGGCCGACCCGAGGGCGGCACGGCTCAATTCGACGACCCCCCGCCAGCGCGCTCGTCGAGCCGCGGCGCGCCAAGCGGGCAAAGCAGGCAGTCCCAAGAGGGGCCGCCCGATTTCGACGACGACATTCCCTTTTAGCATTGCATTACGACGACGATTCCTATCATGCGTAACCTATTGGTCACCGGCGGTGCGGGCTTTATCGGCGCCAATTTCGTTCACTTCGTGCTGGGCGAAAGCGATGTTCGCGTGGTGAATCTGGACAAGTTGACCTACGCCGGAAATCTGGACACCCTGGCATCCCTGAGCGCGAATCCGCGGCATGTTTTCGTGCAGGGCGACATCGGCGATCGGGAGCTGGTCGGCCGCCTGCTCGCGGAGTACGAGATCGACGCGGTGGTGAACTTTGCCGCCGAGAGCCACGTGGACCGCTCCATCGACGGCCCGGCCGAGTTCGTGGAGACCAACGTCGTCGGCACCTTCAACCTGCTCGATTGCGCCCGCGCCCACTGGTCGAAACTCGGGCCGGGCGCGCGCGAGGACTTCCGATTCCTGCACGTCTCGACCGACGAGGTATACGGCTCTCTAGGTGCCGAGGGGCTGTTCACCGAAGACACCCCCTATGCGCCGAACTCGCCCTACTCGGCGTCCAAGGCGGCATCGGATCATCTGGTGCGCGCCTGGTTCCATACCTACGGTTTGCCGGTGCTGACCACCAACTGCTCCAACAACTACGGTCCGTACCAGTTTCCCGAGAAGCTGATCCCGTTGGTCATCCTCAAGGCCAAGAACGGGGAGTCGCTGCCGATCTACGGCGACGGCGGCAACATTCGCGACTGGCTGTTCGTCACCGACCACTGCCGGGCGATCTGGCGGGTGCTCGGCGCCGGCACCCCGGGTGAGGTCTACAACGTCGGCGGCAACAGCGAGCGCACCAATTTGCAGGTGGTCGACACCCTGTGCGCCCTGCTCGACGAGCTGCTGCCGGACTCGCCGCATCGTCCGCACGTCAGCCTTAAGACCTTTGTTAAAGACCGACCCGGTCACGACCGCCGCTACGCGATCGATGCCACCAAGCTCAAGCGCGAGCTCGGCTGGGAGCCCCTGGAGACCTTCGAGAGCGGGATGCGACGCACCGTCGAGTGGTATTTGGCCAACGAGACCTGGTGTCAACGCGTGACCGACGGCAGCTACCTGGGCCAGCGTCTCGGCGAGGGTGTTTGAGGAGGTATGGGCGACATGAACCGTAAAGGCATTATCCTCGCGGGCGGGTCCGGCACCCGGCTCTATCCCCTGACGCGCGCGGTGAGCAAGCAGCTCCTGCCGGTCTATGACAAGCCGATGATCTACTATCCCCTGTCCACGCTGATGCTGGCCGGGGTGCGCGAGATCCTGATCATCTCCACGCCCCGCGATCTGCCGATGTTCGAGGACTTGCTCGGCGACGGCTCCCAGTGGGGGCTGCGTCTCGAGTATGCCGAGCAGCCGTACCCCGGCGGACTTGCCCAGGCGTTCATCATCGGCAAGGACTTCATCGCCGGCGACCCCTCGTGCCTGATCCTGGGAGACAACATCTTCTACGGTCACGGTCTGGTCGATCAGTTGAAGACCGCGAGTGCGCGCGAGAGCGGCGCGAGCGTATTCGGCTACTGGGTCTCCGATCCCGAACGCTACGGCGTCGCGGAGTTCGATGCGGAGGGCAATGTGATCAGCCTGGTGGAGAAACCGGCGCAGCCCAAGTCGAACTGGGCGGTGACCGGGCTCTATTTCTACGATGGCGAGGTGTGCGATCTGGCCGCGGACCTCGCACCGTCGCCGCGCGGGGAGTTGGAGATCACCGATCTCAACAACCTCTACCGTGCACGCGGTGCCTTGCGTCTGGAGCGCATGGGGCGCGGCACGGCCTGGCTCGACACCGGGACCCACGACTCCTTGATGCAGGCCGGTGAGTTCATCGAGACCATCGAGAAGCGTCAGGGGCTCAAGATCTGCTGCCCCGAAGAGGTCGCCTACTTCAACAACTGGATCGATGAAGAGCAGCTGCGCGGGATCGCCGCGGAGCTCCAGAAGAGCGGCTATGGCGAATATCTGCTCAGTCTGCTCAACCGAGGGTGGTCCGCATGAATGTAATCGAGACCCGTATCCCCGGCGTGCTCATCATCGAGCCCAAGGTTTGGGGAGACGAGCGCGGATTCTTCCTCGAGACCTACCGCAGCAACCGCTACGCGGAGATTGGCGTCGCCGAACGCCTGGTCCAGGACAATCAATCGTTCTCCCGGCGCGGCGTGTTGCGCGGACTGCATGTGCAGCACCCGTTCGCCCAGGGCAAGCTGGTGCAGGTGCACAGCGGCGAGGTCTACGACGTGGCGGTCGACGTGCGCCGCGGCTCGTCCACCTTCGGCCAGTGGGTCGGGGTAACGCTGTCGAGCGAGAACAAACGCCAGTTCTGGGTCCCCGCGGGCTTTGCACACGGCTTCCTGGTCACCAGCGAAACCGCCCTGTTCACCTACAAATGCTCGGACTATTACCACCCGGAGAATGAGCTCAGCGTGCGCTGGGACGACCCGGCCATCGGCATCGAGTGGCCGCTGGACGGACAACCCGAGCTTTCCGCCAAGGACATTGACGCCGCCTTGCTGGCGGACATCCCAACCGATCGACTTCCCGGCTACGAGGAATATCCATGACCCTAAACAATGCGGGCGGCGCGCGGCCGAGGATCCTGCTGATCGGTGCCAACGGACAAGTGGGCTGGGAGCTACGCCGCTCCCTGGTGCCCCTCGGCGACGTGACAGCCGCCTCGATCGAGGGCGAGTATGGCCCCATCGTGGATCTGCTCGACGCGGGCTTGCTGAAAGGCCTGATCGACGACGCCAGACCCGACGCCGTGGTCAACGCGGCGGCCTATACCGCGGTCGACAAGGCCGAGACGGATCAGGACACGGCACGCCGCATCAACGCGGATGCGGTGGGCGAGCTCGGGCGGCTGCTGGCCGAGCGCGGGACCCCGATCATCCACTTCTCCACCGATTTCGTCTTCTCCGGCAAGAGCGATCGGCCCTACCTGGAGGACGATGCCCCGGGGCCGCTGAACGTCTACGGCGAGACCAAGCTCGGCGGCGAGCGAGCGTTGCTCGAGTCGGGTGCGAAGAGCCTGATTCTCCGCACCAGCTGGGTCTACGGCATGCGCGGGGCGAATTTCTTGTTGAGCATGCTGCAGTTGTTGAAGGAGCGCGACGAGCTGCGCGTGGTGGACGATCAGATCGGCGCCCCAACTTGGAGCCGCATGCTCGCGGAGGTCACCTCACTGCTGCTCTATCGGGTACTGCGTGGCGATATCGACTTGGACGAGGTCGGCGGGCTGTATCACCTGACGGGTTCCGGCCAGGTGAGCTGGTACGGTTTCGCCAGCGCGATCCTCGAGCGCTCGGGCCTCGAATGCAACCTGCTGCCGATCCCCTCCAGCGAATACCCGACGCCGGCGATCCGTCCCGCCTACTCGGTGCTGGACAACTCCAAGATGCGCGACACCTTCGGACTGGTGTTGCCGGAGTGGCAGGATTCCCTGGACCAGTGTCTCGAGGGTTGACCGGCCGTCAGTCGGCCGGGCTCTTCGGGCGAAGGCGGGCCGAGCGCTAGTCTCGGGCCGGCTTTCGGTTCCGGGACGCCTTGAACAGCAGTGGCACGATATCCTCGAAACGTGAGGCGAAGTGCACCGTAAGACCGGTGCGCACGTGCTCCGGCACCTCGTCGAAGTCCCCGCGATTATCCTCCGGCAGGATGATCTCCTTGATCTTCGCCCGGCGGGCGGCGATCAGCTTCTCGCGCACCCCGCCAATCGGGAACACCTCGCCGGTCAACGTGATCTCGCCAGTCATGGCGATGCGGCGCACCGGCTCGTTGCGCGCCAGCGATAGGAGCGCGGAGGCGATGGTGACACCCGCGGAAGGGCCGTCCTTGGGCGTGGCCCCGGCGGGCACGTGCAGATGGACGAAGGCCTTCTCGAAAAACGCCGGGTCGGCGTCGAACTGATCGGCGTGGCTGACCAGGTAGCCGTAAGCGATCTCGGCGGACTCCTTCATTACGTCACCCAGTTGCCCGGTCAGCTTGAATCCGCGCGCGTACTCGTGGGTGCGGGCCGCCTCGATCGATAGGGTCGCACCGCCCATCGCGGTCCAGGCGAGGCCCGTGACCACCCCGGGACCGGACAGCTTGCGCTCGTCGCGGAATACCGGGCTGCCCAGGTACTCCTTGAGATCCCCTTCGTCGACTTCCACCGGCAGCTTTCCGCCCTCCAGCAGTTGGACGGCTACCTTGCGCACGATCTTGCCGAGCTGCTTCTCCAGGCGCCGCACCCCGGCGTCGCGGGCATAGCCCTCGATCAAGGCGCGCAGGGTGCGCGTGCCGACTTTTACGCTGCCGCGCTCCAAACCGGCGCGCTCGACTTGCCGCGGCAAGAGGTAGCGCTTGGCGATCTGAAGCTTTTCCTCGGCGATGTAGCCGGAGAGCTGGATGATCTCCATGCGATCGAGCAGGGGTCCCGGGATGCTGTCGAGCTGGTTGGCGGTGCACACGAACACCGCCTTGGACAGATCGAACCGCAGGTCGAGATAGTGGTCCAGGAAGTCGGAGTTCTGCTCCGGGTCGAGGACCTCCAGCAGCGCCGAGGCCGGATCACCGTGATAGGAGGCGCCGATCTTGTCGATCTCGTCGAGCATGATCACCGGGTTGGCGGTGCCCGCATCGCGCATCGCCTGGATGAATTTCCCGGGCATGGCGCCGATGTAGGTTCGGCGATGACCCTTGATCTCGGCCTCGTCGCGGATGCCGCCGACCGAGAAGCGGTAGAAACGCCGGCCCAGGGTGTCGGCGATCGAGCGGCCGATCGAGGTCTTGCCGACGCCGGGCGGGCCCACCAGGAGGATGATCGAGCCTGCGATCTCGCCCTTGTGGATGCCGACGGCGAGAAACTCGAGGATGCGCTTCTTCACGTCCTCCAGTCCGAAGTGGTCGCGGTCGAGCACGCGGCGCGCGCGCTTGAGGTCGAGCTTGTCCGGCGAATACTTGCCCCAGGGCAGCAGGGTGATCCAATCCAGATAGTTGCGGGTGACGGCGTACTCGGGCGAGCCGGTCTCCAGCATCGCCATCTTGTCCATCTCCTCGTCGGTGCGCTTCTTCGCCTGGTCGGTCAGCGTCAGGCTCGCCAGGCGCTCCTTGAACTTGTCGATCTCCGCGGTCCGGTCGTCCTTGGCGATGCCCAGCTCCTTCTGAATCGCCTTGAGCTGCTCGCGCAGAAAGAACTCGCGCTGCTGCTTCTGCATCCGCTCCTCGACCGAACGCCGAATCTTCTGCTGGGCGCGCGCCAGCTCGAGCTCGGCGTTGAGCAGCACCAGCACCCGTTCCATGCGCGGCAACAGGGGCACCGCCTCCAGGACCTCTTGGAGTTGCTCCTTTCTGGAGGTGGTCAGGCTGGCGGCGAAATCCGCGAGATGCGACGGGTCGTCCGGACCGAAGCGGTCGAGGAACATCCGCAGCTCTTCCACATACAGCGGGTTGAGCGGCAGCAGCTCCTTGATGGTGTTGATCACGGCCATCGCATAGGCCTTGACCTCTGCGTCCGGCGGGCCCGATGGCTCCGGCAGATAGTCGACACGGGTGGTGAAGGGCGCCGAGCGCCGCACCCAACCGTCGATGCGGAAGCGTTGCAGACATTCCACCAGGACCTGGAGCTGACCCTCTTGCTCGTGCACGCGGTGGACTCGGCAGGCCGTGCCCACGGGATGGAAGTCGTCGGGACCGGCTTCCTCCGCGGTCTCGGTTCGCACCAAGACGACGCCCAGGATCTTGTGGGCGCTCTCGTCGACCGCCTCCAGGGTCGACGACCACTGGGCGGCGTCCATCAGCAGCGGAACCGCCTGTCCGGGGAAGAACGGCCGCGAGGCGACCGGCAATACCGGGATCAGGCCGGGCAGAACGTCGTTGGCGCGCGCCAGCTTGATTCGCGGCTCGATTTCGTCCGCGATTGTGTCGTTGTTGTCTTCTGTCATCTCCGGCTTCCCGATCAATTTCCTTGTGTTCGGCATACCATTTCAGGGCGCGCCAAATCATTGCAAGCTCGGTCGGCCAGGCGCACGAACGCGGCTGGATCGAGATTCTCCGCGCGCTGGCCGGGGTCGATTCCCGCCGCGGCGAACCCCGCCGCGTCCACCACCCCGGCGAGGCTGTTGCGCAGGGTCTTGCGCCGCTGTGAGAAGGCGGCGGCGACGACACGCCCCAGTGCGGCCCGGTCTTTGGGCGAGTAGGGCAGAGGCCGTAGCGGCACCAGGCGCAGGAAGGCGGACTCGACCTTCGGCGCCGGGGTGAAGGCGCCGGGGCCGATGCGAAACAGGCTGCTGGCGGCGCAGTAGGTCTGCACCATCACCGACAGTCGGCCGTAGGTCTTGTTGCCGGCGGGGGCGACGATGCGCTCCACGACCTCGCGTTGCAGCATCAGGTGCAGATCTCGAATGGATTCGGCCTGCTCCAGGAAGCGAAACAGCAGCGGGGTGGAGATGTTGTAGGGGAGGTTGCCGACGATACGCAGGCTTGCGGGCGCGGCGCCGAGCGCGCACAGATCGAAGGCGAGTGCGTCGGCGTTGTGGATGCGCAGGTCTCCGAGCGCTCCGAGCCGGACGCGCAGCGGCTCGATCAGATCGCGATCGAGCTCGACCACATCGAGCGCGCCGGCCGCCAGCAACAGGCCTTCGGTGATCGCGCCCAGACCGGGGCCGATCTCCACCAGCCGCTCGCCGGCTTGGGGACGCACCGCGCGGAGGATGCGTTCGATGGTCCCGGGGTCGTGCAGGAAATTCTGACCGAATCGTTTGCGTGCTTGATGTTCCATCGGCCAAGAGTATCCCGATTGGAGCCGTTCGCGCGCGTGGTCCGAATTCTGCGGCCCGGGCCGCGTTTCTCGCATACCGGCCGTGCGGCGAGCCCGTCGCGGTTTCAACTTCCGCCCGGGTCGGTCATACTCCCGCGCTTTTTGGCGGTGCCGATTATGTTCAAGAACGTCAGGTTGTATCGACTGGAGCTTCCGTTTGCCATGGATGCAAGCGAGCTCGAGGCGCGTCTGGGCGAGCGCCGTTTCCGCCCCTGCGGGCCTATCGAGACCTGGACCATGGGCTGGTCGGCGCCGCTGGGCGAGGACACCGCGGGCCTGGTG
>JBGSTR010000391.1:0-2731 GCA_041736365.1 Chromatiaceae bacterium
CGGGCGAGGCAGGCGCCGATGGGCACGCCGTTGCCGAGACCCTTGGCCAGCGTCATCACGTCCGGCGCAATGCCGGTGCGCTGGAAGGCAAACAAATCACCGGTGCGGCCCATTCCGGTCTGGATCTCGTCGCAGATCAAAAGCCAGCCTTCGCGATCGCAGATGGCGCGCAGCCCGGGGAGGTAGTCGTCCGCCGGCACCCTGATGCCGCCTTCGCCCTGAATCGGCTCGACCAGCATGGCCACGATGTTCGGGCGGTTGATCGCCGCGGTCTCGACCGCCTCCAGGTCGTCGTAGGGCACGCGGACGAAACCCTGGACCAGCGGCTCGAAACCGGCCTGGACCTTACGGTTGCCGGTTGCCGACAAGGTTGCCAGCGTGCGGCCGTGAAAGCTGTTCTCCGTGACCAAAATGGCCGGGTTTTCAATGCCGCGGCGGTGGGCGTGGAGCCGCGCG
Source organism: Chromatiaceae bacterium (assembly GCA_041736365.1). Lineage (GTDB taxonomy): Bacteria > Pseudomonadota > Gammaproteobacteria > Chromatiales > Chromatiaceae > JBGSTR01. The sequence continues at coordinate 457 of JBGSTR010000391.1, forward strand.
AGCTTGATCGCGGCCTCGTTTGCCTCCGCTCCCGAGTTGCCGAAGAACACCCGATCCATCCCCGAAAGCGACGTGAGCAGTGTCCCCAGTCGTTCTTGCTCGGCGATGCGATAGAGGTTGGACGTGTGCAGCAGGGACCCGGCCTGCTCGCAGATCGCGTCGCGTACCGCCGGGTGCGCGTGGCCGAGCCCGCACACGGCAATCCCCGAAAGTGCGTCCAAGTAGCGTTTGCCGACGGTGTCCCACAGCCACACGCCTTCACCTCTTGAAAAGGTGACGGGTAGCCGGGCGTAGGTTGTCATTAAGGGTTCGCTCATCGCGCAGGCCCCGATCCCTCATCCAAGAAAACAAAAAAGGCGGTTCCTCCGCGAGGGAAACCGCCTTTGCTGAAAGGCGAAGGGGCGGACGATAACGCGAAAGCGGCAACCGACACAACCATGCGGTCGGCATCCACGGCTCGGTGTTGGCGGACGGTCCTGATGACGGTCGATCCGCCCCTATCGAGCTGGGGAAGTGCTGGTTTTTTTCCTGTCCCGTCGAGGCGAGGATGGTCCCGGGATTATCAAGCGAGGCGCCCCGGCTCCGCGGCCGAGGTCGCTATGCGTGAGCCGTCAGGCTCCGTAGTTGCCGGAGACGAAGTCCCAGTTGATCAGCTTCCAGATCTCTTCCAGGTACTTCGGGCGGGCATTGCGGTAGTCGACGTAGTAGGCGTGCTCCCAAACATCGACCGTCAGCAGCGCCGTCTTGCCGGAGGTCATCGGGGTGCCGGCGTTGGCGGTGTTCATGATCTCGACGCTGCCGTCGTCGTTCTTCACCAGCCAGGTCCAGCCGGAGCCGAAGTTGGTCGCGGCGGACTGGGAAAACTGCTTTTTAAACTCGTCGAAGGAGCCGAATTTGGCATTGATGGCATCCGCCAGGGCGCCGCTCGGCTCGCCACCGCCGTTCGGGCTCAGGCAATTCCAATAGAAGGTGTGGTTCCAGACCTGGGCGGCGTTGTTGAATACGCCGCCGGAGGATTTCTTGATGATGTCCTCGAGGCTGAGGTTCTCGAATTCGGTTCCCGGGACCAAATTGTTCAGGTTGTTAACGTAGGCCTGATGATGCTTACCGTAGTGGTACTCGATCGTTTCCGCGGAAATTACGGGCTCAAGGGCGTTGTTCGCATAGGGAATCGGGGGCAGCTCGTGTGCCATGGGTTAGTACCTCTCGTGTGTCGTGTTGTTTTGGATAAAGAGTTATATCGTGCCGCCTGCGGCGACCATTGCGCGGCACGCGAAACCGCGTCGATAGATCCGCGACTTGCCGAGGAGGGTATGGTCGAGAGGGGTCCTTTGCAACGACTCGCCGGAGTGTGTGACCATCCGCCGAGCGTATCGTCGTCCTCCGCAACGCCGCTGAGCCCGGCGTGTCAGTGGCGCCTGGTCCCCAACGGAAACGCTGATTTAAAGCGTTTCCTGTCCGGGCCAGGGACGGCCCGGCATTTTCGAGCACCTTTAGGGCTTGAAAACGGAGCGGTCCGGGAGTCGCGCCTCTCGGACCGCGAGCTGATCAAATGCCAGGACGGCATTTGATCGGCGTTTCCCAAGAGCGCAGTCCGGAGCAGCCGGTGATCCTTAAACGCGAGGAGGGGTCTGATGTGCGGCATCTGTGGTGAATTACGGCTCGACGGCGCAGCGGCGGATCTCGATGCGATCGCCAGGATGATGGGCGAGCTGACGCGGCGCGGGCCCGATCACGGCGGCAGCTACAGCGATGGCGCGCTGGGTTTCGGGCATCGGCGTCTGTCGATTATCGACCTCTCCGTGCGCTCCAATCAGCCGATGGTCGACGCGGAGCTGGGGCTGGCGCTGGTCTTCAACGGCACCATCTACAACTACCGGGCGCTACGCCGCGAGCTCCAGGGTCTCGGCTACCGCTTCTTTTCCGAGGGCGACAGCGAGGTGATTCTCAAGGCCTGGCATGCCTGGGGCGAGGATTGCCCCGCGCGCCTGCACGGCATGTTCGCCTTTGCCCTGTGGGATGCGAACCGGCGCCTGCTGTTCCTCGCCCGCGATCGCTTCGGGATCAAACCCTTGTATTGGAGCGAGCAGCCGGGCGTGCTGCGCTTCGCGTCCAGCCCGCAGGCGCTGCTCGCCGCCGGCGGCGTCGACACCGCCATCGACCCGGTGGCGCTGCATCACTTGTTTACGCTGCACGCGGTGGTTCCGGCGCCGCACACCGTGCTGCGGGGTGTGCGCAAGCTTGCACCGGCCCATTGGATGCGCATCGCGGCGGA
>JBGSTR010000429.1:0-4051 GCA_041736365.1 Chromatiaceae bacterium
GCCAGACCCCTCGGTCCCGCAGTCCAAGCGCCGGTCTCCCCCCAAACCGTTACCCGAGTATGTGCGCGACTACCCGCGGCGCAACGAGGCCATCGTCGCCGCGTATCGTAGCGGGGGATATACGCTGCAGGACATTGGAGATTTCTTCGGCATACACTATTCGCGCGTGAGCAAGATCGTTCAAGCGGCGGATGTCGCGCGGCGCGAGGCTAGTAGAGTCGACGTCGTCACCGTGTCGATAGAGGCAAAAGGGAAGACCTGACCCCGCTGCTTGACCCTGATGGTGCTGGCGGGTTTTACGGAAGATAGGGAAAACGGGGACAGACCACGATTAAGTCGTCAGTTGAAATGAACGCCCAACAAGCGCCTCGGCCCGACCGCCCCTTGCCGCGCCGGAGCGCAGCGACGGCGCGGCAAGGGGCGGCGGGCCAGGCTTAACGTTAGGTTTCAGGAGAACGAGATGAACAAACAAATCAACCTATGCCAATTGTTATGGTACATATGGCGGCGTGAATTGTACGTCAACAAGTTTTTGAAAGAGGAGAGTTTAATATATGCTTGAAGTCAGCGACAAACTGGAAAAAACAAAAAACAAGATGCTCTTGATATCTGGCGTAGCGCTATTCATTTCTCTTACAAAAACATTACCAGATAAGGTGACGGCGCTAGGGTTGGACTTGGAGGGGAAGGAAGCTGTTTTTGGATGGTTCATCTTCACCATTTCATCATATTTTTTAACAAGATTTATTATGCTATCAGCAGTAGAGCTGCTTCAGTATTACCTGCCAGATCTCATATCAACCAAAACATCCAAAACAACTGGCGACACAATAGGTCTTACAGCTGATGAGTGTTTCAATAATGAGTGTGAGGATGATTATGAAATTGACGCGGTAAGTGGAGAAATATTCGAAATAAACAAGAAAAACGAAATTATACAGCGAACTTATAAAAGTCGGTTTGTAAAGTTTTCCAATGGCATTACTCTGCTATTCGAATTATTAGGGCCAATGATCTTTTCAATTGCAAGTATTGTCCTTCTGTACAGGTTTTTAACCTAAGAGGACATCGAAGAGGACATCGGGGTCAGGTCTTCCCTTTTGCCTTTCTTAAGCTGGACTTGGGGACATGGCCAGGCCCCTCCGTCTCGAATATGCCGGCGCGCTGTACCATGTGACCAGTCGCGGAGACGGCCGGGCGATTTTCCTCGCCGATGGGGACAGGCGCCTGTTTCTGGAGGTCCTGGCTGGCGTTTGGAACCGCTTTCATTGGACGGTGTACGCTTCGGCATACACTATTCGCGCGTGAGCAAGATCGTTCAAGCGGCGGATGTCGCGCGGCGCGAGGCTAGTAGAGTCGACGTCGTCACCGTGTCGATAGAGGCAAAAGGGAAGACCTGACCCCGTGACCCCGCCGTTCTGACCCCACGTCGGCACTTTGTGGACAGAGGCAAAAGGGAAGACCTGACCCCGCTGCTTTGACCCCGCTGCTTGACCGCCGCTGCTTGACCTTACGCGTCTTGGTCCATTTGAAGTCAGAACTCGACCTATGCCGATCCAACTCGACCACCTCATTGTGCCGGCCAAGGACAGAGTTGCAGCCGCGCGCCATCTCGGAACGCTACTTGGAGTCCCCTGGGCCGAGCAAGGAACGGTCGGGCCGTTCTCGCCCGTGTACGTCAGCGACGAGCTTACGATCGACTTTGACGAATGGACTGATGAGGTCCCCAAGCAACACTACTGCTTCCGAGTGAGCGAATCCGAGTTTGAAGTCATCTTTGCCCGCCTCAAGACCGCGAAGGTTGCGTACCGAAGCCTCCCGCACGGCCCAGACGATTTCAAGGTAAATCCAGCGTTCGGAGGTAGGCTCGTCTACTGGAGCGAACCTGACGGGCACGTCTGGGAACTACTCACCGTCAGCTATGAACGGCAAGCTTCGTCGCCCGCTTAGCTCGAACGTTGGCATGGCAAAGCGCAGAGCGGAATCATGGTTTTTTCCGGGGCGTCAAGGGAATGGGGTCATGCGATCACGCATATACGGAAATCGCTCTGAGTCACGTCTTCCGTTTTTCGTCGTCGATCAATCCTGACCGCGGGACTCTTCAACGATGCCTAAGCTGAGATTTGGGTTTCCCGTAAACGGGCAGGGTAAGGAGGATCAATGTAAGGCGGGAAAGCGAAGCGCATCCCGCTGAATCGGTCGCATTCCGCCGATCTTGTGTTAGCTCGAAACGAGTCTGCTTGCGAGACAAAATTGTGGTCGGTGGGCGGGAAGCCGCGTGTCGGACGGCGGGATGCGCTGTCGCTTTCCCGCCCTACGTGTCTCGGGGCGGTTGTGTTGTGGGGTACGGTCAGCCGCCGGCCCCCATTGACTCGACCCGCGCCGAATCCGTACCTTTGTCGGCCAACCCATTTATCCGAGGATCGATCCATGCGAAACCCCGTTATCGCGGCTCTATGTGTACTTTGGGTCTCCGCGCCGGTTGCGGCGGAGGAGCCGATGGTCATCTCCGTCAAGCGCCTGTCTACGGACACCGCGTTGACGATCGCGCGTGGCGCCATCGAGGCGTGCCGGGAGAAGGGTATCCAGATCGCGGCGACGGTGGTGGATCGGGACGGTACCGTACAGGTGACCCTGCGCGACACCATTGCGTCCCCGATTACCGTTCCGATCAGCGAGATGAAGGCGAAGACGGCCGTCAACTTCAACAGCGCGACCTCCGCGCTCAAGGAACGGGCGGACACGCCGATCGGTCGCATCGACGGGCTGGTGATGTCGGCCGGCGGCGTGCCGGTGCTGGTGGGCGGCTCCTCGTTGGTCGCCGGGGTGGGTGTCAGTGGCGCGCCTGCCGGGGAGACCGACGAGGAGTGCGCGCAGGCGGGCGTCGCTAAGGTGCAGGAAGACCTCGAAATGGGGATGTGATCGGCAGGCGGATTGCGGCTAGGGAGACGCCGATTAGATGCCGTCCTGGCATTGAATCGGCTCGCGGTCCGAGAGGCGCGACTCCCGGATCGCTCCATTTTCAAGCCCGTAAGACGCTTGAAAATGCCGGGCCATCCTTGGCCCGGACGGGAAACGCTTAATCAGCGTGTCCCTCCCGCGGCGGCGTTTCGGCCAGTCGGGCCCGCCATTCCTGGAGGGCCGCTTTTGGGGCGTTTTTGACTGCGAGCTTCCACCAGAAACCGATCAGGTTGTCGCCGAAGGAAATGGCCTTGCGCGGCAACGCGAGTGGATGGTCGGCGGGGCCGGCGGCGCCCCGAAGACAGGTGGTGGCGCTGGCGTAGCCGCTGGCGGCGCTGGCTCGGATCGCATCCAGATCGAAGCTCCCGAAGGGGTAGCAGAGGTGGCGCACCGGCACGCCGAGCACGTCCTCCAACGCGGCCTTGCTGTCGGCGATCTCTGCGCGCTGCTCCGCCGCCGACAGCTCGGCCAGCTTGCGATGATCGACGCCATGGGACCCGACCGTGATTCCGGCCGCGTGAATCTCCCGCAGCCCGTCGGCTGAAAGCAATCGCGGCATCGGGCGCCCGGGGTCCTTCGCAAACCACTCGGCACGCCGTCCGAGCCAGCCGCTGATGGCGTAGACGGTGGCCGGGAAGCCGTGACGCAGGAGAATCGGGAGCGCGTACTCGGCAAAGTTCTCGTAGGCGTCGTCGAAGGTCAGCACCACGGCGCGGCGGGGCGCGGTCCGTTTGCCTGCCAGGCAGTCCAATGCGGTATCGAGATCGATCACCTCGTAACCGAGCCGGGCGAGCAGGCCCATCTGGGCGGCGAAACGGCGGTGGTCGCAATAGTTGGCGCGGTGGGCCTTCATCGGCGCGAACTCGCCGACTTGGTGATACATGAGGATGGAGATCAGGGGCGAGCTGCTCATCGGCTAGCCACCGGCGAGGCCGCGGTAGAGGTCGAGGTACTGGTCCATAATCGCGTCCCGGCCGAATACTCGCGCCACGCGCTCGCTGCCGCGTTCCACCAACGCCGATCTTAGACTCGCGTCCGCCAGCACCCGGGCGATGCCCGCTGCGAGCGCCCCGGCGTCGGCCTTTTCGAC
>JBGSTR010000470.1:0-2148 GCA_041736365.1 Chromatiaceae bacterium
CGTATTCGCCAGCCGCGCGCCCTATCGGCCGAACCCGATCGGCCTCTCGGCGGTAGAGCATCTGGGTCTGGAGCGCACGAGCGACGGCCTCGCATTGAGACTCGGGGGAATCGATCTGCTCGACGGCACCCCGATTCTCGACATCAAGCCCTACCTGCCGCACATCGACGCCCTTCCCGAGGCGCGCGGCGGCTTCGCCGCGACGACCGCCGGCGATCGCTGCAGGGTAAGCTTCGACCCTCGTGCAGAGCGGCAAATCGCCGCGGCGGACCCCCAAGGCACGCGCCGCCTACGCCTCCTGATCGAGCAGGTGCTGGCGCAGGACCCCCGACCCGGCTACATGGATCGCTACCCCGAGCGCAAAGACTACGCGCTGCGCCTATTCGACCTGGAGGTTTGCTGGCAGGTCGCTGGCGGGGTCGCGACGGTACGCTCGGTGCTGCCCCGTAGGGCGGAAAAGCGATAGCACATCCCGCCGTCTTGCGAGGCCCACCACCACCACGTCGGTCCGGCTTCACCTACTCCCAGGACACGTCTTTCGTGACGGTCGTGTTGCTCCGAATCGTCTGCGGGATTGTATCGAATCGAGTCGGCGGGATGCGCTTTGCCGAATCGTCGGCGGGATGCGTTGCATGAAATCGGCGGGATGCGCTTCGCTTTCCCGCCCTACGGTGGTTCGGCGATTTCCTGTTGTTTTCGGGCGCAGAGGAGCCGAAGCGTTATGCGCCAAGCTCGTCGATCATCCGGCGGATCGACTCGGAGAGCGGGTCCACCTCGTGGGTACAGATCCACCACACCTGCTCCGCATCAATGTCGAAGTAGCGGTGGGCGATCACGTCGCGGAACCCCATAGCGCCCTTCCAATCGATCTCGGGATGAGCGGCGAATAGCTCGCCGCCGGTGATCTTGTCCAAGCTTTTGAGGGACTCGCCGATCGCGATGAAGAGCATGCATAGTCCATCCAGGCGCTCCTCGCCCTCCGGCGTAGCGACTAGATCGTCTGCATTCGCGAGTCGGCGCGACCGGTCCCGGACCTTTTGCAAAGCTCGATCGAGTTGGCCGAGGATGTCCAGCACCAACGTCTGGTCATACATCGATGCCCTCCCGCTCGATTCGCATTCTGAGCGAGGGGTTCATCCGCTCACGGAGCCGAACGATGTCCACCCGTCTATGCACGCGACATTCGATCGCCTCCTTTAGATGGACAAGCAGATAGGGATTCGGAGATTTGGTTCTGACGTAGACGTCCAAATCACTTGCTTCGGTGGCGCTGCCCCGCGCGAAGGAGCCGAAAACGCCCATTTCCTCGATGCCAAGGCAATCGCGCCACTCCCGTTTGAGATCGCGAAGTGCCAACAGCACCCCTTCCCGATCCCGGGATGATAGGGCTTGCGGTTCCAGCCGTGCCGTCATACGCGTGCCTCGCGAGGTTGGATGGCCCGAATCGGCGGGATGCGGTGCTCCGAATCGGCGGGATGCGCTTTGCTTTCCCGCCCTTCGGTGGTTCCGCTGATTCGCGACGTTGGGCGGAAAAGCTATAGCGCATCCCGCCGTCTGCGATTCAGACTCGTCTCTGCCGCAGCACCTCATACAGACAGATGCCCGCCGCAACCGATACGTTCAGGCTTTCGACACTGCCGCGCATGGGCAGGCGCACCAGACGGTCGCAGCGCTCGCGGGTCAAACGGCGCAGGCCGCTTCCCTCGCTACCCAGGACGAGCCCGATCGGGCCGGTCAGATCGACGTCGTAGAGGTCGCTCTCGGCCTCGGCCGCCGCCCCGGTGAGCCATACGCCGCGCTCCTTCAGCCGATCCATGGTCCGCGCGAGATTGGTGACCTGGATGTAGGGCACGGTCTCGGCCGCACCGCTCGCGACCTTGCACGCCACCGGGGTGAGACCGACCGCGTTGTCCTTGGGGGCGATCAGGGCGTGCACGCCCGCCCCATCGGCGGTGCGCAGGCAGGCACCGAGGTTGTGTGGATCCTGGACCTCGTCCAGCAGCAGCAGAAAGGGAGTTGTATCGAGGGCGTCCAGCAGCGCCTCGAGATCCTGCTCCGAGCCGGCCGCCGGGGTGCGGACCCAAGCGACGGCGCCCTGATGATTGGCGCCTTCGGCGGCGCGATCCAGGGCGTCGCGGCCCATCTGGC
>JBGSTR010000337.1:0-2520 GCA_041736365.1 Chromatiaceae bacterium
GAGCCACAGATTCGTGTGCGCGATCTCCGTCACGCTCGCGCCGGCGAAGCAGCGGGCGGTCAGCGCGGCCAGATCTACGCGCTTCCGCGGGCGCTCCCGCAGCTCCAGGGTGAGCGGCTTCATGCCATCAGCTCCCGCAAATGGAAGTGGAACTTGCCCAGCTTGCCGCCGTAGTTGCCCGCTGAGATGCGGCGGATACCCGCGCCCGCGCCGAGGTCGCACACCGCCTGGATACCGACCCGAGTGGCCTCGCGCACGTCCGACTCGGCGAGTCCGTTGATCACGATCTCGAGCACGGATGCGATGTCGGGCTCCAGCCGGGAGGCGACCTTGCCGCGCAGCGTCGGGTAATAGGCGTCGTTGGTGGACGCCATGAGCGCCTTGTACTTGGAGCCGACCTTGGAGCCGGAGCGCGCGATCCCGCCCGGAAAGGGCAGCAGCACGTTCGGCAGGCGTCGGATCGCCGTGACCGCCTGCTCGCAGGCGCTCAACACGGCCTCGGCGCTGAGCCCGAGCACCAAGAAATTTCCGCCTCCGACCGCGCCGGTGCGCGCGGTGTGCTCCTCGCACAGGAACTCGCCGTCCATCACCGGCACCCGCCAATAGCGCCGTCCGTCGATCTGCTTGGCGATCTGGTGTCCGTCTCCGAAGTAGCGCAGATTCTTGCCCAGGGGCACCGGCTTTTCGCTTTCCATGCCCGCGAACACCGCGGTGGTGGGGCAGGTCAGCACGCACTGCCCGACGCGGCGCTCCACCTGCTTCGCCAGCTCGTCGCCGGACACGGCGAACAACAGAATCGAGACCCCGGGCCGCCCGTCCGGAGAGCGCTCGGGCGGGATCTCGGACTCGATCCCGGCCTCTACGCCGCAACCGATCACCGAGGTGGCGAAGCCGGTCATGGTGGTTCCCGCCACCCGCGCCCAGTGGGGGGTCGCCGCGGTAACGAGGATACGGGTCGCCGTCATGCCGAAGGCCTCGGCGAATGTGTCCTCGATCTCGATGCCGTTGTGGATCACGCGCGGGTCCTCGGTCCGCAGGGCTGGACGTTGAGCGGACTGCCGATGCCCTCGGCCATCTCGTCGTCGGCGATGCGGAAGTTCCCCATGCGGGTGGCGTGATAGCGGTCGAACCAGGGTCGGATTCGGCGCTCGATGGCGGCATCGTATTCAGGCCGGACGACCTGAGTGGCCCCGCCCACCGGTTGGGTGACCTTGCCTTCCTCGACCACCACCTCGCCGCCCTTGAATACCAGCATCGGGGTCTGGAACATCTGCTCCGGGTCCGGCAGGTCATGGTAGACGGTGATGTCGGCGCGGGCCCCGCCGCCCAGATGACCGCGGTCGGCGAGCCCGAGGATGCGTGCCGGTGCGGCACGGGTCATGATGGCGATCTCGTAGAGTGAATAGACCCGATCGAGGTCGCCGAGCGCGCTCATCGCGGCGGCGGCCGGGTTGATCTGCGCCAACTGCTCGTTGCGGAATCCGCGGTCCATCAGCAGCCGGATCAGGCGCGGGTAGCTGGTGAACGGGGCGCCGTTGGGATGATCCGTGGTCAGGAACACGCGCCACGGATCGCGCACCATCAGGAACAGCTCAAGCCCAATGGCCCACTGCAGCGCATTGACGAAATTGCGGTCGCGATAGCGAAAGGGCACCACACCGCAGCCGGCGTCGCATTCGATATCCATGCAGGTCCACTTGTGCGGATGCGCGTGCCGGTGATTCGCGTATTGCTTCATGGTGTCGCCGGACACCGTCACCGTCTGGCCGAACATGACCTGGCCGACATCGATGGTGACGTTCTCCATCCGATTGACGGCCGCCGCGATCTCGCCCGCCGCGGAGGAGAAGCCGCGCTCGCCCTCGTCCCCGTAGCTGTGGAACTGGATGTGGGTCAGGTGGATCGGGAAGCCCTCGGCGGCCTCCATGGTCGCCAGGGTCGAGCGGTGATTGCCCGGAACCCCCAGATTGCTCGCGTGCACGTGCAGCGGGTGCGGGATGCCGAGCTCGGCCACCGCGCGACTCAGGGTGCGCAGGATATCGCGGGGGGTGAGCGGGTAGTGGGGATGGGTCTCGTCGACATCCAGGCTTCTGGCGTTGAACTTGAAGGCGCTGATCCCGCCGGGATTGACGACCTTGATCCCGATGCACTGGGTGGCGCGCAGCGTCCAGGCGACGTAATCGTTGATGGTGTCTTGGGAGGCGCCTTCGGCCATAAGCTGCAACAACAGCTCGTCGCTGCCGAGCATGGCGTAGCCCCCGGTGTCGATCATCGGGGTGTCGGCCATCTCCATGTGCGCCTGGCGGGCGTTCGACGGCTGCACCGCGGGCTCGAAACAGGTCGTATAGCCCATCTCCGCGTAGCGATAGCCGGTGGCGGTGGTGGACGGCGCCGCGTGACCGCCGCCTGAGCGCGTGAGCTCGGTGCGCAGGCGCGGGTGGGCCGCGTGGTCGTCCGGCAGCATGCTGCGTGCGATGTTGACCTTGCCGCCGCCGATGTGGGTGTGCAGGTCGATGGCGC
>JBGSTR010000539.1:0-2665 GCA_041736365.1 Chromatiaceae bacterium
TTGTCTCCGCCGCGGGCAATCGCCCGCGCCGCGCCGGCGGCCTGCGCCAGCGCCGGGTAATCAAGCTCGTCGGAGTAGGCAAATCCAGTCTTCTCGCCGCTGACGGCCCGCAGACCCGCGCCCTGCTCGATGCTGAAGTTCCCATCCTTGATGATGCCGTCTTCCAACACCCAGGACTGTAGCCGGCTCGACTGGAAGTAGATGTCGGCGGCATCCACGGCCGAGCTGGTGAGCAGCCCAAGCAGCCGGTCGAGATGGCCCTCACCGAGCCCGACCGGGTCGAGGATCCGGTGTTGGGCGATGGCGATCGGGTTGCTCATGTTGGTCGTTGAATCCGGGTCCGATGAAGTCATGGAGTCGATTATCGCTTTTGAGTCCGACGGTTATGCCACGTGGCAAAGGGCAAGCTGCGGGCTCAGAAGCAACATTTCAAACGGCGGTGCTCGATGGTCGGGAAACTGCGCCGTATGGAGCCCTGGTACTCGTCGTCAATCCCGCAGCAAATGAACCCGGTCCCGCGCGGAACCTGCGCCAGCACGGTACCCCAGGGATCGACGATCATGCTGTGGCCGTGCGTCTCCCGGCCGTTTAGGTGAAACCCGCCCTGCGCGGCAGCGGCGACGAAGGCGAGATTTTCGATGGCGCGGGCGCGCACCAGTGTCTCCCAGTGCGCCTTGCCGGTGAGGGCGGTGAAGGCCGAAGGAATCGCCAATACCTGCATGCCGTCGTCGAGCATGCGACGAAAGGTCTCCGGGAACCGCAGGTCGTAACAAACCGCGATCCCAAGCCGCCCGAAGGGGCTATCCAGCACCACCACATCATTCCCGGGCTCGATGGTCGCGGATTCCTGATACTGCTCGTCGCCCCCCGGCAGGCTGACATCGAATAGATGAATCTTGTCGTAACGCCCCACCCGCTCGCCGCGGTCGTTGAAGACCAGGCAGGCGGCTCGCGCCTTCGCGGGATCAAGCCCGGCCATGGGGATGGTGCCGCCGATCAGCCATACCCCCTGTTGCTCGGCAATGCGCGAGAGGAACTCTTGAAGCTGGCCGGCACCATTGTCTTCACGCAGACTGAGCTGGTCGTGGCCGACTTTGCCCATGAAGGCAAAGTTCTCGGGAAGCACCACGAGTCCGGCGCCATTCTCGGCTGCCTCGGTGATCAGTCGCTCCGCCGCCAGGAGATTCGCATTCACGTTGGGGCCGGAGGCCATCTGTACCGCGGCAATCTTTCTTCTAATCTTCATCGGCTCCTCCCGCCCATGCGTCGACCGCGATTCTCCCCCGAGCGCACAGCTCGCGGTGTTGGAGTCCTTGGCCCGGCAGGGAACGATAGCATCGGACTGAACATTACTAAAAGCGGGTTTCACCGCCGCCGCCTCAGCGCATGAAGAAGTTCTCCTCGGGCTCCGGCTTCGACTCGGGCTTCGGCTTGGAGTTGGCCTTTGGCGTCGCCCCGGCATCGGTCGGCGCCCGGTCGGTGCTTTCCACACTCAATTGAGGATCCCATCCGACGCGCTCGAGCTGGGGGTCGCTCCAGGGTCCGGTGACCCGATAGCGGTAGCTTCCGAGCCGGTCGATCGCGCCGCCGGCGACACGGTCCACCAAATAGACCGCCGCCCCGACGATCGGACCGCCGGCCAAGGCGCTCGCGAGCGCGACACCCGTGCCAATCCGCGGTACGACCGTGACCGTCTGATCGAACGTCTGATCGACTAGATCCGAGGAACCCTCGACGCTGATGTCACCAGCGGGCCCATCGATCGCGAAACTCTCGAACTTGGCCTTTCCCGCGCCGATTCGGATCCGGCCGTCGATCCGCTCGAAGGCGAATCCCTGGCGATAGAGGTCGCTGAAATCGAGGCTGAGTCGTCGCCCGAGCGCACCGAGATTCATGAACCCCAGAATCCGCCCCACGCCAGGCTCCACATCGAGCAGACGACCGGCACCGACACTCAGGTCAATCGACCCGTCCGCACGTTGCAAGGCGAAGGCACCGGCGTCGCCCGGCCAGTCCAAACGTATGGTCGTTTCCAGCGGGGCCTCGGCGAGCGCTCTGCTATAGCCCAAGACGCGCAGCAGCTTGCCGCTGTCGATCGCCGTGACGTCGAGCTTGATACGGCTATTTCCTTCAGCACTCGAATCGCTCAATGCGCCTTCGCCGCTGGCGGACACCAATCCCGATCCGCGCAGCTCGATACTGGGTATGCGTACTTCACCGATCCCGGGTCGCAGATCGAGGCTTAGGGTACCGAGTGATTGCTCGCCCCAGCGTAAATTCGCGACCCGAATATCCATCGCCGGAACCCGACCGGGCTCTTGCTTAGAGTCGGGCTTGGATTCGGGTTTCGAGTCGGCACGAGCCACGGGATCATCGGACTTACCGTCGGGCGATGCGAAGGTCGCGAGATCGAGACGATCCAGATCGAGCCTGGCCGGAACATCCGACCCGTCGGCGGCCGTGCGAAGAGAGCCCGCGAGCGCAGCCGAGTCCAGCTGCAGCTCCCATCCGGCGGTGTCCGCCCCGGCATCGATCCGTAGATCGTCAACGAGTTTTTCCTTCTTTAATTTCTCCGCTAAGCTGTATGCCTGACCACGTTGCAAAGTATACGCGACAAGGTCAGCGGATTTGGAAGCGTCATTGGATAAATGGAGAGGTAGCTCCC
>JBGSTR010000545.1:0-4544 GCA_041736365.1 Chromatiaceae bacterium
CGGCTGCGCCGGAGCGGGGACGCACGGGCGTGCTCGTACCGCACAAGATCGTTGGAGCCAGCGCCGCCCCGGCCGCAGAATCCTCGACGACCAAAAACCAAGGAAATCATCCAGTGCACCATCCGACCCCGGTCGCCGCCAACCGCGCGCACATTCACCCTCGACCGAGCATCGCCGGGGCACGGCGGCGTTTGATCGCACTCTTGCTTCCTGCCCTGCTGACAAGCGGATGCGGGCAGGAACAACCAACGAGCGCCGTCTCAGCCCTGCCGCCGCCGTCGGTGATCGCGGTTGCGGCCAAGAGCGAGCCGGTGGACGAGCAGGCGGAATTCGTCGGCCGAGTCGTGGCGGTGAACCGGGTGGAGCTGCGCGCACGAGTACCCGGCTTCCTCAAAGAACGGTCCTTCACCGAAGGCGGCGAGGTCAAGGCGAACGAGGTGCTGTTCGTGATCGAGCCGGATCAATATCAGGCGATTGTCGAACAACGCAAGGCGGACGTGGCCAAGGCCGTGGCCGAGGAGGAAAACGCCGCCGCCCAATTGAAGCGCGGCGAGGAGCTGCTGAAGAACAAGAACATCTCCGCGGCGGAGGTGGACAAGCTGCGGGCCGCCCAATCGGTCGCCCAGGCCAGCATCGAGCAGGCCAAGGCGGCACTGGCCGCGGCCGAGCTGGATCTCGGCTATACCCGAATCATGGCCCCGGTGGCGGGACGTGTCGGCCTCGCCAAATATACGATCGGCAATCTGGTGGGTCCTGAATCGGGACCCCTGGCGACCCTGGTCAGCGCGGATCCCATCTACGTGCAGTTCCCGCTGACCCAGCGGGAGGTCCTCGAGGCGCGGCGGGACATCAAGGCGAAGGGCGGCGACCCCAAGAGCGTGGTGGTGACCGCGCGCCTGCCGGACGGGAGCCTCTATGATCACACCGGCCATATAAACTTTATCGACGTGACCACCGATCAGGGCACCGACTCGGTGACCCTGCGCGCCGAGCTGGCCAACCCCGACGGCATCCTGGTGGACGGTCAGTTCGTCGGCGTCGTCGTTCAGGCCGGGGAGCCCGAGTCCGCCATTGTCATCCCGCAGTCCGCGCTCCAGGTGGACCAGCAAGGGGTCTTCGTGATGATCGTGGACGCGGAGGGCAAGGCCGGGATCCGCCGCATTCGGACCGGTACCGAGCAAGGGGCCAAGGTGGCGGTGACCGAGGGACTCGCCGAGGGCGACTTGGTGATTACCCAAGGCGTTCAGAAGGTGCGCCCGGGGCAGCCCGTGAACGCCTCGCCGCCGCAATCCGTCGAGTCCGCCGAGGACGTGGACCTATCCCCCGCCGCCGGAGGACCCGCGAAGGCGGGCTCCAGCGGGGGTGAGTCGAAATGATCTCCGACGTCTTCATCGACCGCCCGAGGCTCTCCATCGTCATCTCGGTGGTGCTCACCCTCGCGGGTCTGATCGCCATTACCCAAATTCCGGTGGCCCAGTTCCCGGACATCGTCCCGCCCCAGGTGTCGGTCACGACCGCCTATCCCGGGGCCTCCGCCTCCGTGGTGGAGTCCACCGTGGCGCAGCCCATCGAGTCCAAGGTCAACGGCGTCGACAACATGCTCTACATGAAGTCGAGCAGCGCCAACGACGGGAGCTACTCGCTCACCATCTCGTTCGCGCTGGGCACCGACCCGGATCTCAACACCGTCAATGCCCAGACCCGGGTCAATCAGGCACTCGCCCAGCTCCCCGAGGAGGTCAAGCGTACCGGGGTGACGGTGCAGAAGCAGTCCAGCGCGCTGCTCCAGGTGGTCAACCTGATCTCACCCAAGGGCTCCTACGACGGGCTCTTCCTCAGCAACTACGCCACCATCAACGTCATCGACACCCTGGCGCGGGTGAACGGCGTGGGCAAGGCGTCCCAGTTCGGCGCCCTCGACTACAGCATGCGCATCTGGCTGGACTCCGACCGCCTGACCGCCCTGGGCATTACCCCGAGCGACGTCATCGCGGCCATCCAGGGCCAAAACGTGCAGGCGGCCGTGGGGCGCATCGGCGCCCAGCCGATGACCGATGACCAGCAGTTCCAGATCACACTGCAAACCAAGGGCCGCCTGACCGACGTCGGCGAGTTCGAGAGCATCGTGGTCCGCGCCAACCCGGACGGCTCAACGGTGCGGGTACGCGACCTGGGTCGGGTGGAGCTGGCCGCAAAGTCCACGGACGCCACCAGCCGCCTCGATGGGGGTCCCACCGCGGGTATCGGTATCTATCTGGCCCCGGGGGCCAACGCGGTGGCGGTGGCGGCAGGGATCAAGAAGGCCATGGAGACGCTCAAGGAGCGTTTCCCGAACGACCTCGACTACGTGGTGATGTACGACACCACGGACTTCGTCAACGCCAGTATCGAGAAGGTCATTCATACCCTGTTCGAGGCCTTCGCCCTGGTCATCCTGGTGGTGTTCGTGTTTCTGGGTAGCTGGCGCGCGACCTTGATCCCGCTGATCGCAGTGCCGGTCGCACTGGTGGGCACCTTCGCCTTCCTGCTCATGATCGGATTCTCGGCGAATACCATCTCGCTGCTCGCCGTGGTGCTCGCCATCGGCATCGTGGTGGACGACGCCATCGTGGTGGTGGAGGCGGTCGAGCATCTGATGGAGCACGAGGGCCTGCCCCCCCGCGAGGCCGCCAAGAAGGCCATGACGCAGATCACGGGGCCGATCCTCGCGATCACCCTGGTGCTGCTGTCGGTGTTCCTGCCGGTGGCCTTCATCCCGGGGATCACCGGCCAGCTGTTCCAGCAGTTCGCGGCGGTGGTGGCCTTCTCCATGCTGATTTCGGCCATCAACGCGCTGACCCTGTCGCCCGCCCTGTGCGCGATCCTGCTCAAGCCGGGGGAGCAAAAGCGCGGGCTCATGGGGCTGCTGTCCCGCGGCATCGACGGGTTGCGCGACGGCTACGCGGCGGTGGTCACCCGGCTGGTGCGGATCTCCATCGTGGTCCTGGTGCTGATCGGCTTCGCCGTCTTCGGCTCCGGCTGGCTGTTCAAGGTGACCCCCACCGGCTTCCTCCCGGAGGAGGATCAGGGCGCCTTCATGGCGGAGATTCAGCTACCCCAGGGCGCGTCGGTGAGCCGCACGCTGGCGGTAGTGAAGAAGGTCGAGCAGATCGTGATGAACGATCCGGCGGTGAAATTCGTGATGACGGTCCCCGGGTACAGCCTACTGGACGGGGCCATCGAGTCGAACGCCGCGCTGCTGATCGGACGTCTAAAGCCCTTCGAAGAGCGCACGGATCCAGACCTCAAGGTCCAGGCGGTGATCGCCCGGGTGGCCGCCGAGACCGCCGCCATCCCTTCGGCCCGGGTGATGCCCTTCAATCTACCGCCGATCATGGGCCTGGGAACCGGCAGCGGCTTTGAGTACCAGTTGGAGGACCTGCAGGGGCGAACGCCGGAGGAGCTGGCGGCGGTCATGCGCGCGCTGGTCCTCGCCGCCAATCAGAACCCGGACCTCACGCGGGTCTTCTCCACCTGGGCCACCGACAATCCGCAGGTGTATCTGGACATCGACCGCGAAAAGGCCCAAACCCTGGGGATTGCGATCAACGACGTCTTCACCGCCCTGCAGGCCACGTTGGGCGGGTATTACGTCAACGACTTCAACAAATTCGGCCGGGTCTGGCAGGTGCAGGTGCAAGGCCAGGAGAATGACCGAGCGCGCTTCGACGACGTCTACCGGATCCACGTGCGCAACGCCAAGGGCGACATGGTGCCCATCCGCGCCTTCATGCAGCCCGAGCTGATCCTAGGTCCGCAGCTCATCCAGCGCTACAACAACTACCGCAGCACCACCATCCAGGGCGGACCGGCACCCGGCAAGTCCTCGGGCCAGGCGCTAACGGCGATGGAAGAGACCAGCGCCGAGACGCTTCCGGCAGGTTACGGGTTCGAGTGGAGCGGTACCGCCCTGCAGGAGAAGGAGGCCGGCGGCAAGACGCCGATCGTGTTGGGCCTCGCCGTGCTCTTCGCCTATCTGTTCCTGGTGGCGCTTTACGAATCCTGGACCATGCCCATTGCCGTGCTGCTGTCGGTCACGGTTGGGGTGGTCGGGGCGATGACGGCGCTGCTGATCACCGGGCTACCCAACGACCTCTACGCCCAGGTGGGTCTGGTGGTGCTGATCGGACTGGCCAGCAAGAACGCCATCCTGATCGTGGAGTTCGCGATGGCGGAGCGCCGCGCGGGTCAATCCATTCAGCAGGCGGCGGTGAATGCCGGACGGCTGCGAATCCGCGCCGTGTTGATGACCAGCTTCGCCTTTATCCTCGGGCTGATCCCACTCGTGATCGCGTCCGGCGCCGGCGAGGCCAGTCAACGAGCCGTGGGAACCGCCGTCTTCGGCGGTATGCTGGCGGCATCCACGATTGCCGTCTTCCTCATCCCCATGCTCTATGTGGTCTTCCAGAGTCTTCGCGAGCGGTTCCACGGCACCGCCGCGCATGGCCCGGCGCCGCGTGGTGAAGCACACCCGGCCGCCGAGCACTCGGCAGGCGCGGCCCAAC
>JBGSTR010000547.1:0-1682 GCA_041736365.1 Chromatiaceae bacterium
TCGTTCAACGCCATGACGCGGCGCATCGCCCAGGCGCGCGACGCGGCGGAGCGCAGTCAGGAGGCGGTCGAGACGCAGCGCAATTACCTGGAGACCGTGCTCGGGCGGTTGTCGTCCGGGGTCGTGACCTTCGATGGCGAAAATCGGATGCGTACGGCGAACCCGGCTGCCCTGCAGATCCTGACCCTGGAGGCCGCAAGCGGCGAGCAGACAAGCCTGGAGGAGATCGAGCGCAGCCTGCCCTGGCTCACTCCTTGGACCGAAACCGTGCGCCGCCATATCGTGGCGGAGCAGGATTGGCGCGCCGAGGTCACCCTCTTCCGCGGCGAGGGACGTCAAACACTCATGTGCCGCGGCAGCGCCTTGCCGCTGCCCGCTATCGAGCAGCGCGGCCACGTGGTGGTGTTCGACGACATCACCACCCTGATCACCGCCCAGCGCGACGCGGCCTGGGCCGAGGTGGCACGGCGCCTGGCGCACGAGATCAAGAACCCGTTGACGCCGATCCAGCTCTCGGCGGAGCGCCTGCGCCACAAGCTGCTCGCCAAGGCATCCGAGCCCGATGCCGCAATCATCGACCGTGCGACCCGGACCATCACCCAGCAGGTGGAGGCAATGAAGTCGATGGTGAACGACTTCTCCGACTACGCCCGGTCGCCGCGCATGACAGCCGAGCCGATCGAGCTCGACCGCCTGATACAAGAGGTGCTGGATCTCTACCGCAGCGCCGGCGCGAACGCACTGGAGGTCAGGCTCGGGGCACCCGGCGCGGTGGTCCGCGGGGACCCGTTACGGCTGCGACAGGTGATCCACAACCTGGTAAAGAACGCGCAGGAGGCACTCGAGGGCAAGGAGGGTGCGCGGGTCGAGGTGAGCACCGAGTTGGTGCAAGGACCGGACTCCGAGCTCCTGGAGCTGCGGGTGGCGGACAACGGTCCGGGTTTCAACGAGGAGCTGATCGCGCGCCTGTTCGAGCCCTACGTGACCACCAAGGCTAAAGGCACCGGCCTTGGGCTGGCCATCGTCAAGAAGATAATTGAGGAGCACGGCGGTATCATCACCGCGGAGAACACCGGACACGGGGCCGTAATGGCCGTTCGCCTGCCGATCGTGCTAGCCGGCTCCGCGAACCCGCCCGAGGATCAAGGACAATACGCAGACACATGAGCGCAACGCATATTTTGGTGGTCGACGACGAGCCGGACATCCGCCGGCTGGTGCAAGAGATCCTTGCGGACGAGGGTTACCAAGTCGCCGGCGCCGAGAACGGCGAGACCGCCCGGCATGCCCTGCGCGACAAGCGACCCGATTTAATTCTGCTGGACATCTGGATGCCGGACCTGGACGGCATCAGCTTGCTCAAGGAGTGGGCGGAGGACGAGGGACTCCCGTGTCCGGTGATCATGATGTCGGGGCACGGTACGGTCGAGACGGCGGTCGAGGCGACCCGTCTCGGGGCCTACGACTTCCTCGAAAAACCCCTTTCGATGGCCAAGCTGCTGCTCACGGTCGAGCGTGCACTGGAGGCCGACAAGCTGCAGCAAGAGAATATCGGGCTGCGCCGCCGCGCACCGCTGGTACAGGAGCCGGTGGGGCGCAGCGCGGCGATCCAGCGCCTGCGCGAGCAGGTCAAACGCATCGCCCTGCACGACACCTGGGTCTTGATCACCGGCGAGGCGGGG
>JBGSTR010000569.1:0-8261 GCA_041736365.1 Chromatiaceae bacterium
CATCGATTCGATTTCGCAGAGCTGGTCGGTGCTGTCCGGTGGCGGCGAACCGAACCGATCGCGAATGGCCCTGGAAGGGGTCGACCGCCACCTGGTACGACGCGACGCCGGCCTGATCCAGCTGCTCGACCCGCCGTTCGACCGCTCGGAGCTGGACCCCGGCTACATCAAGGGCTACGTGCCCGGCGTGCGCGAGAACGGCGGCCAGTACACCCACGGGGCGATCTGGGCGGCCATGGCCTTTGCGGCCTTAGGCGACAGTCGACGCGCCTGGGAGCTCACCACCCTGATCAACCCCGCCAACCACGCCAAATCACCGGAGGCCATCGCGACCTACAAGGTCGAGCCCTACGTGATGGCGGCGGACGTCTACGCGGTGCCGCCCCACACCGGCCGCGGCGGCTGGACCTGGTACACCGGCTCGGCCGGATGGATGTACCGGCTGGTGCTGGAATCCCTGCTCGGTCTGCGGCTGGAGGTCGACCGGCTGCACGTCGCTCCGTGCCTTCCCGCACATTGGACGGCCCTTACCATTCACTACCGATACCGGGAGACCGTCTACCACATCCACATCGTGCAAACCCGGGTTGGCGGCGGCGCTAGATCCGACGAGAGGCGATTGAGCGTCGATGGTGTCGCGCAGGTCGACCAAGCGATTCGTCTGGTCGACGACCACCGGGAGCACGACGTCGAAGTACGCGTGCCCGGCACGATAGGATCGCCCGGCAATTCCGACGCCAAGGCGATTTTCCACGCGGCGTCTCGACATTAGCCAAGTGATATACCCGGCGCCTCTCCCGACCTCGAGGTCTTCGAAATCGCTCCGACCAAGCAGCGACGCCAACCCATCAAGCCGGAGCCATTCAGGGGATCCAAGGCCGTCGCTTACGTACCTTGCCAACCTCCACCACGATCGAGATTCCCGCTGTAACCCGGGCATCGAGGCAGCAGCCTTTGCCGTCTGGAAACGATGATCGGCAACCCCACCCTCTTGCTTTGCAAGTTATTGCCCCAATTTAGGATTCTCCAGGGAACCGTGGTTGCATCACGCCACCTGACCTTAGGAAAGCACCGTGGATCATGTTCCCGACGACATCGCCACCGCCCCGTGCGCTGGCAACCGTCCGAGTTATCAATCGTCCGCGTCAGCCACGTTGTCCACCAGGCACTTCCCGGAAATCGCGAAGAGCCGTCCTCAAGACGTAAATACGCCACATGCAAAACGAAGCTCCCGCAATTCGGATTCGCAACCAGTATCAGGTCGCCACGGTGGAGAGAGCCGTCGTGCCCGAGGCTGCCCAGGATGAGGAGTGGCACCGCTACGTGCTATCGAGCGGGTGCTCCGAGATCACCGGGTTACACCGGGGTACGTTGGAGCAGGTCACAGAGTATGCGGAGAGCTGTGTGGAGCTTGTGAACTCGCGCGGTGCGACCGGAAAAAGCTCGCGCAAGCCGGTGTACAGCAGCAAGAAAAAGGGAGAATAGCGCCTAAGCTCAGCTATCCGGGCCTGGAGGCAAACCGCCTGTCAGGGGGCGATCCGCGGTAGCTGTCGTAGCCGCGGCCACAACGAGGCCCGGCGACTCCCGCCACACCCGATTTCGAGATGTTTCTCGCCTCCTGCTGCGAGATTTCCAAACCGGCAGCACACCGTCCCTCCGGCAATCAGCCAGCAGCGCTTCGGTATTGCGATAAATCGCGCGGCGAACCGCCATGGGTCGATCCACCAGTAAGGCGGAACCTCCCATCGGGTTCCGCCTTACTGATTACGCGTTACAAACCTTCCCAGTGCAGCCCCAGGGCGCGCGACAGAAAGGCCGCCATTTGACCGCGGGTCACGAAGTCGTCCGGACAATATCTTCCACCGCCACAACCTGTCGTGATTTCAGATGCCGCCAAGGCCTCGATCGCCGTGAAGAAGGGATGGGAGACGGGTACGTCGACGAAGGTGTTCGTTGCGGGCGGCGAGCTGATTTGCCTGTTCCACCCGATACGCGCTTTGTAGAGCCGTTCGTTCGTACCCTGACATTGACTGCCGCTGAGATCCGCCCATACGTGATAGGCGCACCGACGGTTGTCGACGGTGACATTAAGATTGGTGCCCGCGACGAAATTACCACCATTGAAGGCTATGCTACCGCCGATCTCGCCCGTCAGATCAGTGGATACCGGATTACCCGTGGAGTCCTGACAGACCATCTTTAGCCTAGCGACATTGTCTTCCGTGTTAACCGCGTCATAGCCGAAGTATTCGAATCGGGTTATGAGAGCGCCGGACGGCAGAAATAGAGGCGCGAGAAATTCTTCGTCGCTATTGGCATTGGGCGGATTCGTACAGTAGACGTAGCTCCCGTCGGCTGGAAAAACCGCATTGTTATCTCGCCAGTCCTCCTTGACGAATTCCATGGGCGGAATGGTGTAGTAACTAGTGTCCGCCACACCGAACAAATTCATCTCGATCAGTTGTCCCGCCAGCGTGTCACCGCTGTAGAAATCAAAATAGACACCATTGCCGTCCGTATAAACGTCGGACGCTCCGGGATCATAGTGCGCCGCCTCCAACTCTAGACTGTCAATCACAGGATAGGCCTCGAGCCCACCCCCGTCGTCCGCAAGAGTAGCGAGAGAAGACGCGGCGCCTACCGAAAATAGGATTGCGAGAGCAACGGCAGAATCGATGTTTTTTGATGCTTTCATGATAGCTAACCCCCAGTAATGGTGTGTTCTTCCTCCACAAGCAGGTCACCGAGCGTTAATGCGCAACCGACCCTTCCGGGCCCGCTTCCCTTGATTTTGCACACGGCGACAAATTGCTTTGTGCCGGTCGGCCCTGGTCGGCACGTGACTCCACAAAGGTGAGAGGAATAGGAAGCCCAACCAAACTGCGGCTGAAGTCGCGAAGAACCGTAACACCGCAGTAAAGCACGCCACAAGGGCGCAGCGCGATGAACGGTCGGGCTCGGGGGATGAGCGGTTGTAGTTGGATCTTGCATCGGGCCATAGGAAGGGGGAAAGAGCGTATCCGATATTTTCAGTCGCAAGGGCCTGGTCAGCCTGCAGGGCGCCGTGACCAATGTCGGCAACAGGGATTACGCCACCGCGTCGGAGGCCCAGGTGATCATGCACCTGGCTTATCCTCCGCTGTATTCCTACGCCAAGACCGGGGTGTCGGAGTTTCTTCTCACCAAGCCGTTTAATACGCGCGCCAAGGGTGCTTCTTTTAAAGTCTGGAGGCCCGAAGACAACTCAACGTTCGTCGAGATAACGTACCCGGAGAAGCAGCATTAATGCTCCGCCGGAGGCTCCCGCGCGCCCTCGGGCGGGTGGCACGGACGAAGGTTTGCAACGGTGCAAATCCACCACCGCACGGGAAAACCACCGCATAGCGGCGGGAAACCGGCGCAACCCCCGCTCCAGGTCGTCGGGGTGCAACTGGAACCACGGCGCACCGCCGCCCAATCCACGCACGTCGCGCCGCCGTGGGTGCGATCTCGGCGCCGTTGTGTCCCTGTCCAGCTAGCTAGCCTCCCCGCCTCCGGCACCCCAATGGTCCCTTTCTTGCTGCCGAGTTGGACAATACGGAGCAGGCGCTATGGTGCGCCCGCACGATCGGGAATCCTCGTTGCCCTACGATGCGTTTATCCGCAGACGGACAGAGGTCTCGGGTCCCGGCCCGAATGCGCACTCCGCCGTCTGCTCGGAGCCGTCGAAACCAAAGGTCTCGTGCCCCCGGGTTTGCGGAAGCTTCCCTCATTGCGGCTCGATCGGCCGCGTCGATTTCGGCGCTCGCCGGCTTGGCAGGTTGCGACGGGGCGGCTTCAGTGCTCTCGCCCGCGGGAACCGGCGCGGATCGGATCGCCGAGCTGTTCTGGTGGATGTTGGCAGGCGGCCTGGTGATCTGGGTCGCGGTCGTCGCGCTCGGCGTTTATGCGGTACGGGCGCGTCCGCACCGACACAGCCCGAAGGTCTCCACGTCGCTGATCGTTGGTGGCGGGGTGGTGCTGCCGGTTGTGCTCCTCACCGCCCTGCTCTGGTATGGACTCAAGCTCATTCCAACGCTGCAAATGCCCGGCGGCGAGCCACAAGTGCGCGTCGTGGTGACCGGAGAGCAGTGGTGGTGGCGGGTACGCTATCGGGCCGCCGGGGCCGACCCCATCGAGCTGGCCAATGAGATCAGGCTGCCGGTGGGAGCCACCAGCGAGCTGCTGCTGGAGAGCGCGGACGTCATCCACTCACTCTGGATTCCGGCCATCGCGGGCAAGGTGGACATGATTCCCGGGCGCACCAACCGCCTGATCGTGCAACCGACCGAGACCGGCGTGTTTCGCGGTGTCTGCGCCGAATACTGCGGGACCGCCCACGCCGCGATGGAATTCTCGGCGGTGGTCATGGAGCCCGAGGCGTTCGCCGATTGGCTGGCGGCTCAGGCGCAGCCGGCGATCGGGGTCGAGGGAGCCGAGCCGACGGCGGGAGAGACAGGCTTCCTGGCAAATGGTTGCGGGGCCTGCCATCGCATACGCGGCACCGCTGCCGACGGGAGGCTGGGTCCGGATCTCACGCATGTGGCCAGTCGCGTCGGCTTGGCGGCGGGGGTGCTCCCCAACCGCCGGGAGACCCTCAAGCGCTGGATTCGCGAGCCCCATGCCCTCAAGCCCGGCGTGCGTATGCCGGCCTTCGACATGCTCCCCGAGCCAGAGATCGAGCAGATCGCCGCGTTCCTGGATTCCCTGCAATGACCCCGGATCAGCAAGTGTCGACCAGCGAAAGCGAATCGCAAGCGGACTCCAAGCGCCGCGAGGCTCAGGTCCAGCGCCTTCTTAAGGCATGGGAGATCCCCGCGGGTTGGCGCTACTGGTCGGCCGTGAACAATTCCGAGGTCGGGGTTTGGTACACCGCGGCGGCGTTCGCCTTCTTCCTGTTTGCGGGCGTTCTCGCCCTGTTGATCCGTGCGCAGCTCGCGGTGCCGGAGAACACGCTGCTCTCGGCCGACATCTACAACCAGGTCTTCACCCTGCACGGCTCGGTGATGATGTTCCTGTTTGCGGTGCCGATCTTCGAGGCCTTTTCCATCTTTGTCCTGCCCGAGATGCTGGCCTCGCGCGACCTGCCGTTTCCGCGTCTCTCGGCGTTCGGGTTCTGGAGCTTCGTCATCGGCGGCACCTTTGTCTGCGGATCCATCTTCTTCGGAGTCGCACCGAGCGGCGGCTGGTTCATGTATCCCCCGCTCACCACCGAGTTTCAGACCGGCGTGGGGGCGGACATCTGGCTCTTGGGTCTGAGCTTCATCGAGGTCGCGGCCATCGCGGCGGCGGTGGAGCTGATCGTGGGGGTGCTGAAATGTCGCCCGCCGGGGATGCGGATCGACCTGATGCCGCTCTATGCCTGGTACGTGCTGGTGGTCGCGGGGATGATCCTGTTCGCCTTCCCGCCGCTGATCGCGGGTGATCTGCTGTTCGAGCTGCAACGGGCGCTGGACTGGCCGTTCTTCGACGCCTCGCGCGGCGGCGACCCGCTCTTGTGGCAACACCTTTTCTGGATCTTCGGCCACCCGGAGGTCTACATCATCTTTCTGCCGGCCATCGCGCTGGTCGCCATGATGGTCCCGACCCTGGTGCGTACCCCGGTATTCGGCTACGGCTGGATCGTGCTGGCGGCGGTCGGCACCGGCTTCCTGAGCTTCGGCTTGTGGGTCCATCACATGTACACCACCGGCCTGCCGGGCATCTCGCTCGGCTTCTTTTCGGCCGCCTCGGTGGCGGTCACCATCCCCACCGGGATTCAGATCTTCTGCCTGCTCGCCACCGTGCTGGCGGGCCGGGCGGTTCGCTCCGTGCCCCTGCTTTACGTCTTCGGCGCGCTGGCGATCTTCGTCCTCGGCGGTCTCACCGGCGTCATGTTGGCCCTCGCCCCGTTCGATTTCCAGGCCCACGACACCTACTTCGTGGTGGCCCACCTGCACTATGTGCTGATCGGCGGGATGGTGTTCCCGGTAATCGCCGCGTTTTACTACTTCTACCCCCTGCTCAATGGCAAGGCCCTTTCGGAACGACTCGGTCGGGTCGCCTTCTGGCTTATCTTTATCGGCTTCAACGTCACCTTCCTGCCGATGCACCTGACCGGGCTGCTGGGCATGCCGAGGCGCGTCTTCACCTACCGCTCGGGTCTCGGCCTGGACTGGCCGAACCTGGTGTCGAGCCTGGGTGCCGCGGTGCTCGCGGTCGGCTTCGCCGTCTTCGTCTGGGACGTGCTGCGCCCGAAGGGCCGGCAGCCGTACGTGAAGCGCAATCCCTGGGGCGCGGGAACCCTGGAGTGGCTCGCGGGCATGCCCGACAAGCCCTGGGGATCGCGCTGTGTGCCCATCATCGAGACGCGCTATCCCCTGTGGGATCAGCCGGACCTCGTGCGCAAGGTCGACGACGGAGGTTTCTATCTGCCCGACGCGGAGGAAGGGAAACGCGAGACGCTGGTCACCACCGTCCTGGATGCACGCCCGATTCAATGTCTGCGGGTTCCGGGTCCGACCTTTCTCACCCTGCTCGCGGCCCTGGCCACCGGAGGGGTGTTTATCTTCTCCACCTATCACTGGTGGTGGCTTGCCGGGACCAGCGGGGTGTTGGCCCTTGTCCTCATCCTCACTTGGCTGTGGACCGGGACGGCGTTGGTTCCGGAAAAGTCCGCAAAGCCGGTCGGCCTGGGACTCACGCTGCCGCTGTACGCGTCGGGCTCGAAATCGGTCGGCTGGTGGGCGATGTTCATCACCATGATCGGCGACATGACCGCCTTCGCCAGCCTGATCTTCGCCTACTTCTTCTACTGGACGATCCAGGAGGGCTTCCCGCCGGACCCCTCTCCCGGCCCGGGTGTCGTTTGGCCGTCGATCGCGCTGGCCCTGCTGATCGGCGCCTGGCTGGGCATGCTCGCGGCGCGGCACCTCAACGGCGTGGGTCGCCGCGGTGCCTATTACGTCGCATTGAGTGTCTCGGTCATCGCCGCCCTCGCCGGAGGAGCGGCACTCCTGGCCGCACCCTGGCTGACCGGCCTGGACCCCGCGAGCCACGTCTACCCGGCGATGGTGTGGGCATTGGTGATCTGGGCGCTGCTGCATGTTGCCGTCGGGGTGTTGATGCAGCTCTATTGCATCGCCCGCGCGCTGGCCGGGCGCCTCACGGCGGAGCACGACATCGACATTTGCAACGTCACCTTGTACTGGCACTTCGCAATGGTGACGGTGGCCGTGACCGTGGCCACGATCGCGGGCTTTCCGCTGCTGGTGTGACGCTTACCATGACTACGCCATCGGAGTACCGTCTCGGGCTGTGGTTGATCCTGGCCGCGCCGACCGTTTGGGCAGCGCATTTTCTGCTCTCCTACGTCACCGCCGCCGTCTGGTGCGCCAAGCTCGCAGGACCGGAGGGATCGCTCGACGGGGCACGCGCTGCCATCGCCGTCTATACGCTGATCGCCGTTGCCGCGATCGGCGTCATCGCGGCGTTGGGCTACCGGCACCGGCCCAAGGAAACAACACCAGTGCCGGAAGGTGACTCGGATGGCCCCGGAATTGCCCGCTTCCTGGGTGCGGCGACCCTGCTGTTGTGCGCCTTGAGCCTGCTGGCGACCCTCTACGCGGCACTGGTCGCGCTGCTCATCGAGGCCTGCCGATGACCACGCGCCCCTGGTGTCTGACCCTTGGGGTTGCCGTGCTGGCCGGCGTTTGGCTCGGACCCTTGCCGGCGATGGCGCAGCAGTGGTTCGCGGCTCACATGGCGATCCATGTGTCGGTGGTCGCCATCGCGCCCCCGTTGATCGCGCTCGGCCTCGCCGGCTCGCGATTCGATCCGGCCAGAACTGCACCCCTGCTGTTCGCGCCGGTCCTGGCCTCGGTGATCGAGTTGGTGGTGGTGTGGGGTTGGCATGCCCCGGCACTGCATCGGGCGGCCCGCCACGATACGGGTCTGCTGCTGTTGGAGCAGGGGCTGTTCCTCGCCGCGGGGCTCTTGGTCTGGTTTTCCGCCTTCGGCGGGGACCGCGCCAGTCTCAGACCGCGCGCGGCGGCGGGCATCGCCGGCCTGCTGCTCACCTCCATGCATATGACCTTGCTCGGCGTGCTGCTGGCACTGGCACCGCGTCCGCTCTACGCCCACGACTGCGCCCTGCCGTCGACCCTGACCCCGCTGGCGGACCAGCAGGTCGGGGGCGTGTTGATGCTGATCGGCGGCGGCGGCTCCTATCTCGCGGGCGGGCTATGGCTGCTCGCGGGTCTGCT
>JBGSTR010000588.1:0-4675 GCA_041736365.1 Chromatiaceae bacterium
GGCGGCCGGCGACGCCAGCTCGCGCGGCGTGCGTCTGGCGATGATGGTCGATCGCGGCGAGATGGGCCTGCCGTCGGTGCTGACCGCGCCGGTGTGGGGCTTCTACGACGTGCTGTTCAAGGGCAACCGTTTCGCGTTCCAGCGCGACTACGGCAGCTATGTGATGGAGAACATTCTGTTCAAGATCAGCTTCCCGGCCGAGTTCCACGCCCAGACGGCGGTGGAATGCGCCATGACGCTGCACCCACAGGTCCGCGATCGGATCGACGAGATCGACCGCATCGTGCTCAAGACCCAGGAGTCGGCGGTGCGCATCATCAGCAAGGACGGGCCGCTCTACAATCCGGCCGACCGCGACCACTGCCTACAGTACATGGTCGCGGTACCCCTGCTGTTCGGCCGCCTCACGGCCGCCGACTATGAGGACTCGGTCGCCAACGATCCGCGCATCGACGCCCTGCGCGAGCGCATGGAGGTAAGCGAGGACCCGCGCTACACGGCCGACTATCTCGATCCGGAGCAGCGCTCCATCGCCAATGCGATCCAGATCTTCTTCAAGGACGGCAGCAGCACCGACAAGGTCGAGATCGAGTACCCGATCGGCCACCGCCGTCGTCGCGCGGAGGGCATTCCGGTGCTTGAGGCGAAGTTCCTCGCGGCGCTCAAGACCCGCTTCCCCAAGGGTCAGGCCCAGCGGATCTACGACCTGTGCCAGGACGCCGAACGGCTCGCCGCGACGCCGATCAATCAGTTCATGGATCTGTTCGTGATCTGAGGGCGTACTGAAGGACCGCGGGGCGCGCTCGGGGTCGGGCGCGGCCCGCGGTCGCTGCAATCTAAAGTGGCGGGGAGCCGGTAATCAGCGCCGGAAAAAACCGCGCTCTTGCAGAAAGCCGAGCATGTGCTCGCGCTTCTTGCCCTGCACCGCCTTCGCCGTCGTCTCCGACCAATCGCTGCGACGGGCGTTGTTGCCGCGGGCGGCGTAGTAGTCGGCCATCGTCTGGTCGTAGCTGGCGATCGCCTCCGGCGTCGGGTCGCGATAGACGTCCTGGTGCAGGATCATCGCAAGCGGCATGCGCGGTTTCACGGCGGGCGTGTCCGACGGCCAGCCGAGACACATGCCGAACACCGGCACCACCAGATCCGGCAGCTCCAGTTGCTCGGCGATCACCTCCGGCGCGTTGCGGATCCCGCCAATGAACACACCGCCAAGACCCACCGATTCCGCGGCAACCAATACGTTCTGCGCCATCAGCGCCACGTCGACGACCGCCGCCAGAGCATGCTCGGACCAGCCTTCCAGCGCCCCGCGGTCCTGCTCGCGACAGGCGCGGTCGATCCGACGCAGATCGGCACAATAGACCAGGAATTCCGCCGCCTGCTCGATCCAGGGCTGATTGCCGGCCGCCGCGGCGATCGCCGCACGTGCTTCCGGTCGCGTAACGCGCACCACCGAATAGGCCTGGATGAAGCTGGAGCTCGCCGCGCCCTGCCCGGCCTGGATCAGCTCGGCCAGCAGCTCGGGTGCGATCGGCTCACCGGTATAGCTGCGCACCGAGCTGTGTCGACGCTGTAAATCAATGACGCGGCCGGTCTGGTCGGGCATACGGTGTTCCTGATGGATTGATCAAAGAGACGCCGGCCGGGACCGACCGGTAGGATGTGGTGAGCGCGGCGAGCCGCATCAAGCCAAGGTCCGCCGACAACCAATTCGCGGACCACCGCAACTGTATGACTCACACGGCTAACGAGGAGCAGTGAGTATGCCCGAAGGTCTGGCGCCGGCGGGCATCCTCGCGATTGCGGTGCTGCTCATCGCAGCCTATGTGCATGGGGCGGCGGGGTTCGGATTCCCGCTGGTCGCGACCCCGCTGCTGGTGCTGTCCATGGACCTGCGCAGCGCCATCCTGTTGACCCTGCTGCCGACCATCGCCATCAACCTCGTCAGTATCTTCTCCGAGCCGCGCTGGCGAGACGCCCTGCGCCGCTTCTGGCCGATCCCCGTATTCACGATGGCCGGCAGCATGCTCGGGACCCAAGTGCTGCTGTCCGTGGACCCCGAGCCGTTCCGAGTGCTGCTCGCGTTGGTGTTGATCGCGTTCCTATTGCTCGATCAGCGCCGCGGCAGCGGCCCCGAGCATCACGTTCCGGGCTGGGGACTCGCGCTGCTGGGACTCGGAATGGGCCTGATGGCCGGAGTCGTCAACATCTTCTCCCCGATCGTCGTCGCCTTTGCGCTCTACACGCGCATGAACCCGGCGCTGATGGTCGCCACCTTCAACCTGAGCTTCATCACAAGCAAGAGCGGGCAACTCCTCAGCTTCGCCGCCGGCAACGCACTCGACCCGGCCGTAATCCGACTCGCCCTCATCGCCCTTCCGTTGGTGTTGCTCGCACTATGGAGCGGCATCCGGCTGCGCAGGCGACTCGACCAAGAGGCCTATCGGGTTTGGTTGAGGAGGGGGTTGTGGGTGGTAGTTGCGGCGTTGATTTTGCAGGTGGTATTCGATTGATCCGATCCGGATGCTCGGGAATTGAGTAAACGGTCCCCGACATTTCGACATTTCGACGCTGTGCCTGAAAATGCCGGGCCATCCTTGGCCCGGGAAACGCTTTATCAGCGCTTCCCTGAGACCAGCGCTCCGAGAACCTGCGTCATCGTACTAGTTGGATCTGTATGCGGCGAAGCCCCTTACCCAACCGAGACGTGAAATAACCACCGTCAACTACCCGGTTGCCGCAGATAAAAACGTCGTAATTGATCGGACCTTCCAAGTCATTCTGCCCTGCCAGGGCGAACAGCATTTGAGTGGGATTAGGAGTGGAAGAAAACCCCTTAAGGTTACTCCCGCTTTGGCTCCAGCTGATCAACTGATTGCGGATCTCGTAGCAAACTTTTGTGTTCGTTAGCCAAGGAAACGAAACCTGTGAGACGACGTTACTAGGTCCGTTGTCGTTGGCGAACACTGTCAGGGTGTCGTTTAGCATTTGCGCTTCACTGTCATTGCTCTGAGTACTAGCGTCCCCCCCCCAGCCATTATTGGTAAGAGAGTCACCAACATTAAAGCTCCAACCGCTCGGAGTGCCCTGGTACTTCGTGGTTACCAGAATGCCATTCTTGCGGTTGTACCCCGGCTTCGGCTTGAGGTTTACTTTAATGCATGCTTCAGACCAACCGTCGCCATTTGAGTCGAAGGGCTCGGAAAGCACGCTCAACGGGGGAGTATAGCAACCCCGCGAGGCTGTTCCCGCCAGAAGGTCTAAGGTGCAATCGACTCTACCTTTCGGCTGTGGGCAGGTTTCTTGGTTCAGCTGCTGTCCAGAATACTCTGCCGCCGACGGGTCCCCGATCGCGATCAGAAACAGACCAAATACCGCTACCGACAAGTAGGTGTTCTCAAGGTTGTTCATCGTATTTACCTCATTCCCCGCAATCAAAAAGATGGCACCATTGCTCAGCGACCTCTCGTGCTCGGGGAAACTGACTTCCCCTGGGCACTTCGAACGATAGCTTGCAGCCGTAACAAAGGATTTAGGTAGAGTAGAGAGCAGGTATCCGGCGACCGTAGATACAGCCTATCTGTTTCCGCCCCTTTCGTCTGGCGGTGCCTCAATAGCCGAATCATAGCCACAGGATACCTGGCTTCCCTCATCAAACCGTGCATACGGCTCTCCCGTACACGGCTTTCCGATGTGCTTCAGCCAAGGCATGCGCCGATTTCCAGTCGTGGGGGGTTAGGGTCAGGTCTCGCATTGTTGCACGACCCTAGCCAGACTTTCCGCATGGCGAACCTTACGAATCGAAGTTGCCGGTGTGTTGTACCACCTGACTGCCCGCGGTGACAGGCGGGAGCAACGTCGGGGGAGCGAAGCGCATCCCGCCGATTTTCTGTTAGCTGCGAAACAAGTCTGGTCGCCAGACGAATTTTGTGATCGGACGGCGGGATGCGCTGTCGCTTTCCCGCCCTACGTGAATCGCGCGCGATTGTGTTTTCGGGTACGGCCAGCCACCGGAGCCAACGAATTCGTGGCCCCTTTTCCGGTGCTTTTGCCCTCCCGCTTCGCCGCTTTTCGCTCTGGATGTATCCGGCAATTTGCCGTACATTGGTGGAAGGAGGACAACCGAATGCGATCAGCCACATCCACCGCTCGACTCGAAGCGCGCATCAGTACCGAGCTGCACGCCATGCTCAAACGTGCCGCGGAGATTCAGGGCCGCTCCATGACCGACTTCGTCGTGTCTGCCGTGCAGGAGGCTGCCCAGCGCGCCATCGAGCAGGGGGAGGTCGTCCGCCTGTCGATGGCTGACTCGGAGCGCTTTGCTCAGGCGCTCCTGTCCCCACCGGACCCGTCGCCGGCCTTGGAGCGCGCCTTCGCCCGTCGCCGCAAGCTGCTGAATTCCGAATGATCGAGGCGCCCTTGCGCGTTATGCCGCTTGCAGCCGTGCATGACCGGACGGCCTTCGACAGCGGCTCGGAGCCGCTCGACCGCTACTTAAAAATCCAGGTCTCGCAAGACATTCGCCGACGGATGACTGCCTGCTTCGTGGCCGTCACGCCCGAGCGGCGCATCGCGGGGTATTACACTCTTGCGTCGGCGAGCCTGCTGCTGGCCGACCTGCCAATGGCCACCGCCAAGAAGCTACCGCGTTACCCGTCCGTGCCGGCGGTGCGCA
>JBGSTR010000594.1:0-3420 GCA_041736365.1 Chromatiaceae bacterium
TCGACCGGGTCGGGCTCTATGTACCGGGCGGCAAGGCGGCCTATCCCTCGTCGGTGCTGATGAATGCCGTGCCCGCGAAGGTGGCCGGCGTCGGTGAGCTGATCATGGTGGTGCCGACCCCGGGCGGGGAGAAGAACGAGCTGGTGCTGGCCGCCGCCCATGTAGCCGGTGTCGACCGCGCGTTCGCCATTGGCGGCGCCCAGGCAGTCGCCGCCCTGGCCTACGGCACCGCGACAATCCCCGGGGTGGACAAGATCGTCGGTCCGGGGAATCTGTATGTCGCGACGGCCAAACGCGCGGTTTTCGGGCAGGTGGGGATCGACATGATCGCCGGTCCATCCGAGATCTTGGTGGTTTGCGACGGCGACACCGATCCGGACTGGATTGCGATGGACCTGTTCTCCCAGGCCGAGCACGACGAGGACGCCCAGGCGATCCTGGTGAGCTGGGACGCGGGGTTCCTGGAGCGCGTCGCCGCGAGCATCGACCGCCTGCTCCCGGGTATGGAGCGGCGCGAAATCATCGCTACCGCGGTACGCGAGCGCGGGGCGCTGATTGAGGTACGCGACCTCGACGAGGCCATCGACGTCGCCAACCACATCGCCCCGGAGCACCTTGAGCTGTCGCTGGAGGACCCGGACTCCATCATCGGGCGGATTCGTCACGCGGGGGCGATCTTCATGGGGCGCTACACCGCCGAGGCCCTGGGCGACTATTGCGCCGGCCCCAACCACGTCCTGCCGACGTCGCGCACCGCGCGCTTCTCCTCCCCCTTAGGGGTCTACGACTTCCAGAAGCGCTCGAGCCTGATCCAGGCCTCTGCTGCCGGCGCCGCCGCGCTCGGACGCACGGCCTCGGTGCTCGCCCGCGGCGAGGGGCTGACGGCACATGCTCGATCGGCGGAGTATCGGCTCGAAGGCGAGTCTTCGGATGGCGACTAGCGCACCGCCGAGTGGACCTGCCTGCTCGACAAGCTCGCGATCCCGGGAGCTGATTGCATGACCGACGATTTGCCGGATCGGCTGGTACGCGCGGAAATCCGGGCGCTTCAGGCCTATCAGGTCCCGGATGCATCCGGCCTGATCAAGCTCGATGCCATGGAGAACCCCTACGGCTGGCCGGACGCGCTGATCGCGCAATGGCTGGAGGTCTTGCGGGGGGTGGTGCTCAATCGTTATCCCGACCCCCAAGGACGGGGAGTGCAGGAGCGCCTGCGCGCGTCGATGGGCATCCCGCCGGAGATGGATCTACTGCTCGGCAACGGCTCCGACGAGCTGATCCAGATGCTGGCGTTGACCGTGACCAGGCCCGGCGCCAAGGTCTTGTCGGTCGAGCCCGGTTTCGTGATGTACCGGATGATCGCCCTGTTCGCCGGCATGGGCTACGTCGGCGTGCCGCTGCGTGAGGACGACTTCGCCTTGGACCTCCCGGCGGTGCTCGATGCCGTCGCGCGCGAGGAGCCGGCGCTGGTCTATCTGGCCTATCCCAACAACCCGACCGGCAATCGGTTCGACGCGGAAGCGATGGTCCGGATCATCGAGGCGGCTCCCGGCTTGGTGATCGTCGACGAGGCCTATGCGCCCTTCACCGATGGCAGTTTTCTGCCGCGTCTCGGCGAATGGCCGAATCTATTGGTGATGCGCACGGTCTCGAAGATGGGCCTGGCCGGGCTGCGTCTCGGCTATCTGGTCGGCCTGCCGGAATGGCTCCGCGAGATCGACAAGACCCGCTTGCCCTACAACATCAACGTGCTGACCCAGGCCAGCGTTGCATTTGCCCTGGAGCACAAGCAGGTCCTCGACGAGCAGACGCGCGCGATCCGCAGCGAGCGGGAACGCCTGTTCAGTGAGTTGTCTGGGATCGCCGGCGTGACGCCGTTTCCGAGCGAGGCCAACTTCATCCTGCTCAGACTGAAACCGGGTCGCGCCGATCCGGTCTTTCAGGGGCTGAAGGACCACGGGGTGCTGGTGAAGAAGCTGCACGGCAGCCACCCGATGCTCGCCGAGTGTCTGCGCGTGACCGTGGGTCGGCCGGAGGAGAACGACGCCTTCGTCGCGGCGCTGCGCGTCCTGCTCTAGCGGCAGGCTTCGGCGCCGGCTAGTCCAACGAAAAGAGCCGATCCGCCGCCTTCGCAGGCGGCGGATCGGCGCGGGTCTAGGGAGCTAGGACCGATCGTTCAGCCACGAGCCGATGGCCGGCGTGACCTCCTTCTGCGCCTTGCCGCTGACATAGATGCCGATGTGACCGCCGGGGAAGGCGAGCTCGGTGTAGTCGGAGCTGGAGGTCCGTCCCTTCATCGCCTTGGAGGCGTCCGGCGGCACCAGATGGTCCTGCATCGCGTAGATGTTCAGCACTGGGCAGGAGATGTTTTTGAGGTCGACCTCTTGGTCGCCGAGCATCACGCCGCCGTTGATGAAGCCGTTGCCCTGGAAGAAGTCCTTGGCGAACTGCCGGAAGGTCTCGCCCGCCTGATCCGGGCTGTCGAAGATCCATTTCTCCATGCGCAGGAAGTTCTTGACCTTATCCGGGTCGTCGAGCATATCGACCATGTTGATGTACTTCTGGCCGGTGAGGCTGAACGGCTTCAGCGACAGGAAGGTCCAGTTCAGCAGCTCGCCCGGGATATTGCCCATGGTGTCGACCGCCAGATCGACATCGATGTGCTGGACCCAGGAGGAGAGCAGGTTGTCCGGGGTTTTGAAGTCGACCGGCGTGACCATGGTGACCAGGTTCTTGACCTTGTCCTGGTGCAGCGAGCTGTACATCAGGCTGAACGAGCCGCCCTGACAAATCCCCAGCATGTTGATGGCGTCGAGGCCATGGGCCTTGCGGATGAAGTCGACGCAGCTGTCGAGATAGCCGTTTACGTAGTCGTCGATCGTTAGGGAGTGATCGGCCTGATCAGGATACCCCCAGTCGATCAGGTAGACGTCCTGACCGGTGGCCAGCAGCCCCTTGATGGTCGAGCGGTCCTCTTGGATGTCGGTCATATAGGGCCGGTTGACCAACGCATAGACCACGAGCAGCGGAACCCGCTTGGGCTTGACTCCCTTCGGGGTCCGGTAGCGGTAGAGGACGAGCTTGTCTTCCTTGTACACCACGTCCTTGGGGCTTACGCCGGTGTCGATTCGCTCGGCGTTCAGCAGGTTCTCCATGCCTTGACCGAGCTTGCGGGTGTAGTCCAGCATCTCCTCGGTCAGCTTCTCGGGCCGGATGTCGATTGGTAACACGTTGTATTCCTCGCGAAAATTCGTTTATTCGTTGCTAACGTCGGCGCTGGAAGCTACTTCGAGCCGCTGGGCTGGGAGGCCGGCTTTTTCGCGGCGACCGTCTTCTTAGCGACCGCCGTGGGTTTGGAGGGTGCCGACGCGGCGGCTTTCGGCGCTGCCGGGGCGGCTCTCGGAGCTGCCGGCGCCGGGG
>JBGSTR010000349.1:0-4563 GCA_041736365.1 Chromatiaceae bacterium
GTTTTTCGGCGGCGGCTCCTCGCTCGACGGCGACGACTGCGGGTCGTCGATGGCCGGGCCGAGCAGCAGTGCCAGCGGGCGGGTGTGAGGGCTCGCGTCGAGTGCAACGATCAAGGCCGCGGTCAGCGGTACCGCCAGAAACATGCCCACGGTGCCAAACAACCAGCCCCAAAACAGCAGCGCGATAAAGATCGCAAGCGTGGAGATGCCGAGTCCCCGCCCCATGATCCGCGGCTCCAGCACGTTCCCGATCGTGATGTTGATCGCGAGGTAGCCGAAGAGAACCAACAGGGCCGTCTTCAGATCGACCTGAATCAGGGCCAGCAGCACCGGCGGGATCATCATCAGGATGTTTCCCACGATCGGAATGAAATTAAAGATAAAGGCCAATATCGCCCAGAGGATGGCGAAATCGACACCGAGGAGCTTCAACAGGATCCACGCGCACAGCGCCGTCCCCAGGCTGGTAAGCGTCTTGATCTGCATGTAGCGGGTCGTGGAGCCCATGAGCCGCACGAGTCGCGCCTCGCCCTCCGCCGTAACATGGAACGCCGCCTTGAGCTTGGGTGGCAGCGTCGGCGCCTCCAGCAGCATGAAGATCACCGCGAGCAGAACCAGCAAACCGGTGGAGAATATGCCGCTCGCATTTGCCAGCAGCAGGCGCACGACGGCCGAGACCTTCGCCGGGTCGAAAATATCCGGGATCGCATCCGTTGAGCCGCTGACGCCGATGCCCTCCAACCATCCGCCGAGCTCCTGCGTGAGCAGCATGAACCGCTCCTGATAAGTTGGCAGGCTGTCGCGAAATCCCTCCAAGGCCCCGGTCATCACCAACGCCAGTAGACTGCCGAGGTCGAGCAGCACCAGTGTGATAACCACCAACGCGAGCCACTTCGGAACGCCGACACCACGCATCCAGCGCAAGGCGGGGGTGGAGACGACGGTGATGAACAACGCCAGCAGCAGGGGCACAATGATCGAAGCCGCCGCCTGCAACAGCATCAATACCAGCGCGAAAGCCCCGGCCACGATCAGACCGCGGGCGGGAGTACTGAACAAAATCGCGGGGGGCATAGCTCGACTCCGAGGAAGAAAGCGTCGGTGGCTCAGACTAAATCGATGCCGGTCTCCAACCGCCGCACGGCACGCCAGGCCTGTGGTGCGAATTGCGACCGCGGCTGGGCGGGATCGGCGCGGGCACCGGAGGCGCAATCAACGGCGGTCGACCGCAGAGATCGAGACGCACAAGATCCGGCCTATGGAAAGCGAAAAGAGGGTGCGCCACCCATCTTGGTTACCATCGCAGCGGGCTTGGACGCGGGAGACGTGTCGCTCGCGACTGTAGCGGCGAATGCCAAAACGGGCAAGTGACGGATCGACTGGATTGTGACTCTTGGATTCAGCGACGAGCAGCCCGGGCGCAGCAAACGGGCTTCGGCTGCCACACGGATCAGCCCGGGCGGAGGCTGATCACCGCCTTCTCGGTATACCTCGGTATTACCGAAGCGAAGCGGCTCCAACCCGGTGGCCGTAGCACCTCGACCTCGATGGTCTGGTCGGAAAGGCGAAGCCGACCTCTAGACGATCGGCGTGCCGGATGATCTAGATGAAGATGCACTGGCGCTTCGCGAGCTCGACGGACCAGTCGGGCACCGAAAGGAAGAAATAAAGCAGGATGTCCAGACCGTGGGCGCCGAAGTTGTGCAGCACCACCGGAACCATCGGGCGAGCGGCATCGCTCGCCGGGCGATTGGCGCGGCCCGAAATCGCGCGCAAACGAAAGAACTCATTCGAGCCACCCCAGCACGTCGTGGGCGATGGACCAGCGTGGCGGCTTGGTCGCGCCGACCTCGCCGAGCATCCAATAGCGGTAAAGGGTGTTGACGGTCCCGCTGCCGCGGGCGTTCAGCAGCCAGGCGTTCAAGAAGGTCAGCAGCTCGTTGTCTCCGTGCTGCACCGCGTAGCCGAACGGCACCAGCAAGATCGGCTTAGGGGTCACCAGATTGAAGCGCGGATGGCGGATGGTCCAGGCAGCGCCCTCCTCGGCCTGCATCAGGACCGCATCGAAGCCGAGCGGGTCGGTGCTCAGCAAATCGTCGATCGAATCCGTGTCCTTGAAGATCACGGGCACCGCCTCGGGAAGCGTCTGGTGCAGGAAGCTGGCCGTCCCGCGATTTTCAGAGGTCGCGATGCGGATTGGCCCCAGGTCTCGGATGCCGGCCCAGCTGCGGAACTGGCGGCGGCGGTGATCCTCCACGACCAGCCCCACCGCGCTCTCGAGCACGGGTACCGTCATCCCCAACCTTAGGGTCGTCTCCGGCTCGATCGGCATCAGGGACATGAAGACGTCGCAGTAGCCCGCGTTGACCCGCTCCTCGGCGTCGGGGATCGAGAGCACCGGCACGAATTCGACCCGCGCATTCAATTGGCGGGCGAAGCGATGGACCATCTCGATGTCGAAACCGACCAAATCGCCGTTGACGTTGAAGAACGACGACGGGTAGTCGCCGCGTCGATAGCAGGCACGCAGCACCCCGCTCGCCCGGATGCCCGCGGGACTCGAGTCGGACGCCGGGCGCGGCTGGACCTCGGAGATCTGCTTAAACACGGTGTGCGGCTGCGGCGCCTCAAGCAAGGAGAGTCCGGTCAGCAGCTCGTTCTTGGTGAAGGGCGCCACGTACATATAGGTGTAAAAGGCGCGGATACCGAGCAGGACGGCGAGGATCAAGACAATCGACACCAGCGCAAACCTCACCAGGCGCAGCGGGTTCAAGCGCAGCCCGCCATGCATCGCATAGGCCCCGATCAGGGCGATGGCGATAATGTGCATACCGGCGAGCAGGGTCCCGAAACGCGCCGCGATCACGTCCACGGTGATGAACATCTGGAACAGATCCGCCGGGAGCTGGAACATGTCGAACAGGAAGGGCAGCGTCAGGATGGTGCCGCCAAACAGCCCGGCGAGTCCGGCGCCGGCCAGGGTTGCGTAATAGGCCGGAGAGATGCTCGCACCCACGAACCAGCCCCCGAACAACACGAACATCAGGGACATGATCAGCCCGAGGTTCGGGAACGGGAACGCGGCGGGGATCAGGATGTCGATCGCGGACTCCTCCTGCTCGCTCGGCTCGTACGCCGGACCGTCCGACTCCGCCATCAGCCGTTTGGCGTCGGCGGCCAGGACGGGCAGCACGATCAGCAGATTCGCGGTGGCGAAGGCGGTGATCAGCGGTCCGCGAAAGGCCCGCAGCACGCTGCCGTAGCTGAGCGGGGTCAGGCTAGCGATCAGACGCGGGATGATCCACAGGCTGAGGGTAACCGCGAGCGCCACGTAGACGGCGATGTAGACCTGCAGTCGGGCCAGCTCGGTGATATCGATGGTCCCGGCGGCACCGGCGGTGATGGCGAACACGCCGTAAGGGGCGAGCCTGCCGATGAAGCCCGTGATGGTCATCAGGGTGTCGCCAACGGCGGTCAATAGATTGATTACGCGATGCTTGTTGTCGACCCGAATCAGCGCTACCCCGAACAGGATGCTGAACACGACGATCGCCGGAACCACCGCATTCGATAGCGAGGCGAAAATATTCGACGGGATGTAGAGCTGGAGGAAATCGACCGGGGCGCGTTCTTCGATCTGACTGGTGCTGAAGAATGAGGCCGACGGCCAGTCCGGAAACGCCAGCGGACTCGCCAGCACCACCGCCAAACCGATGCCCCAGAGGACGAGGAGCACGGCACCGGCCTTGAGCCCCAGCGCCTTGGCGTCGCCCAGCGTCAGACGCCCGAGCGAGGTGATCAGGGCGACCACCACGTAGGGGATGACCGTGATCTGCAACAGGGCGATGAAGACGTCGCCCCCTAGCTTGAGGAAGGCCGCGCGCTCGCCGAAGAAGATCCCGACGAGGAGTCCGAGTCCGAGACCGATAAAGACCTGGGTTGCGATTCCGATACGGCGCGCCGGCCGGCGCGTTTCAGCTTCAGTCATGGCGAGTCGGGAGTTTAGCGGGACCGGTTGGTGTGATGCCTTGGAGGCGCGCGTGGATCGCCTCCCCATGGTCGACCATCCGTTCCCTATTCAGGCTACGGACCCGGACGATGGACTGCAACCCGCGGTCTCCGCGGCGCAGAACGAAGCGAGCGGCCGACCGAAGGGCCACGATTGCGGTCGCGGCGACGACTTGTGCGAAGCTTGCGCGGAATCCGGGACGAGCCGCGCGCGGCGGCTACACAGACGACGAGCGCGGCAGTCAGAGCCAACAGACGGAAGCTTAACGATGGGCACACGCCACAACCATGATCATGGCCACACAAACTACAATCGCGCCTTCGCGATTGGGGTGGCGCTCAACCTCGGGTTCGTGGTGGCCGAGGCCGTGTTCGGATTCATGGCCGGCTCGCTCGCGCTGCTCGCCGACGCCGGTCACAACCTGAGCGATGTGCTGGGTATGCTGCTCGCCTGGGGCGCAAGCGCCTTGTCGGGTCGCCGGCCCACCCCGCGCCGCACCTACGGCTGGCGCCGGACGTCGATTCTGGCCGCCCTGCTCAACGCCATGCTGCTGC
>JBGSTR010000612.1:0-1664 GCA_041736365.1 Chromatiaceae bacterium
GCCGCGCGCGCGGGCGCCAACTACGTCGCCTTCGGCAGGTTCTTTCCCTCGCCGACCAAGCCGGATGCAGTGAGAGCGCTCCCGGGCCTGCTGACCGAGGCCCGCCGTGGGTTGCAATTACCGGTAGTTGCGATCGGCGGGATCACGCCAGAGAATGCCGGGTTGCTGATTGCGGCCGGCGCCCATTCGATTGCCGTCGTCTCCGGGGTCTTCGAGGCACCGGACATTGCGGCCGCCGCCCGCGCCTATGCCCGGCTATTTCCACCGCAGGAGCCCGTATGAGCCCACAGAGCACGAAGTCGAGTCCGCAAACGAGCCGATCGCATGATCTCTTCGTAGCGGCCCAGCGCCACATCCCGGGTGGTGTCAACTCGCCGGTGCGCGCCTTCCGCGGCGTGGGCGGTGATCCGGTATTCTTCGAGCGCGCCGCCGGTCCTTTTCTCTTCGATGCGGACGGCAACCGCTACCTGGACTACGTAGGCTCTTGGGGTCCGATGATCCTCGGGCACGCCCACCCGGCGGTGCTCGATGTGGTGCGCGGGCGCATCGGCATGGGGCTGTCCTTCGGGGCGCCCACCGCGCTGGAGACGGCGATGGCGGACAAGGTCTGCGAGCTGGTGCCGAGCATGGACCTGGTGCGCATGGTGAGCTCGGGCACCGAGGCCACGATGAGCGCACTGCGGCTGGCCCGCGGCTACACCGGGCGCGACAAGGTGATCAAGTTCGAGGGCTGCTACCACGGCCATGTCGACTCGCTGCTGGTCAAGGCGGGCTCCGGCGCGCTGACCCTGGGCGAGCCGAGCTCACCCGGCGTCCCGGCCGCGTTGGCCGAGCTCACCGTGACCCTGCGCTACAACGATCTAGAGCAGGTGCGCGAGACCTTCGCGAAAATCGGAAACGAGATCGCTT
Source organism: Chromatiaceae bacterium (assembly GCA_041736365.1). Taxonomy (GTDB): domain Bacteria; phylum Pseudomonadota; class Gammaproteobacteria; order Chromatiales; family Chromatiaceae; genus JBGSTR01. Next base: position 910 of record JBGSTR010000612.1, read on the forward strand.
GCATCATCGTGGAAGCGGTCGCGGGCAACATGAATTGCATCCCGCCGGTTGCCGGGTTCCTCGAGGGACTGCGCGAGGTCTGCGACGAATACGGCGCGGTGCTCATTTTCGACGAGGTGATGACCGGCTTCCGTGTGGCGCGCGGCGGCGCACAGGAGCTCTACGGGATCACGCCGGACCTCACCGCGCTGGGCAAGATCATCGGCGGCGGCATGCCCGTCGGGGCATTCGGCGGGCGGCGCGAGATCATGGAGCGCATCTCGCCCCTCGGTCCGGTCTATCAGGCGGGCACCCTGTCGGGAAACCCGATCGCCATGGCCGCCGGCCTGAAGACCCTCGAGCTGATCAGCGAGCCCGGTTTCTACCAGCGAATCGGCGAAAAGACCCGCACCCTGACCGACGGCATGGTCGCTGCCGCAGCCGACGGCGGGGTGCCGCTGAGCACCAACCGCGCGGGCGGGATGTTCGGCCTGTTCTTCACCGACGCGGGCCCCGTAACCAGCTACGAGCAGGCAACCCGCTGCAATCAAGAGCAGTTCCGCGCCTTCTTCCACGGCATGCTGGCGCGCGGGGTATACCTTGCGCCGTCGGCGTTCGAGGCCGGGTTTGTCTCGATCGCCCATGAAGACGAGCACATCGAGCGCACCCTCGAGGCCGCCTCCGAGGTCTTCGCCGAGCTGGGCGCCGGCGGCTGAGCCGGACGATGGGAGCGTGCGTCGTGGACGGGTTGGGTCGGCGGCCCCTGCGTCGGCCCC
>JBGSTR010000618.1:0-5256 GCA_041736365.1 Chromatiaceae bacterium
GGCGCCCCATGCCCGTCGCTGAAATCGACCGCCGGAATGACTGGCGATGGCACGGCGGGGGCCGGTGCGCCGACGGCATCCGCGCGCGGTGCGAGATTGCCGAGCACCCGATCGATCAGCACCAACAGGGATCCCGCGGTGATCCGAACCGGGTCGAACTGGACCGCGACCGAGCCAAGCTCAGGCACCGCTCGAACGCGGGCGATGGCGGGGTGTTTGGTCAGGAGAATCTCCAAGAGATAGGCGCGCTCGCGATCCTTCAGGACCACGGGCGTATAGAGCCGGACACGCCGCCGCAGGGCGTGGAGGACGCGATAGTGACCACCGATAGTGCCCGCCGTCGCGATCCCGGCGCCGCTATCCATGCGCTCAGTGCCCCCGCCGGCGCGCGCGCACCATTAAGTAGGTCAGATAGAAGACCGCGAGCCATTCATATCGAAAGCGAATCGGTGCGCGCAGCCACTCGCCGGTGATGCGGTCCCAGTGGACCTTGATCAGATACAGCACCAGCACGTCGGTCACGAACTCGTGCATCGCCTTGCCGGGGTCCTCCAGGACCGCGGGCACCTTCTTGAACCGGGCCATCGAGAGCTGGCGCAGGGCTGCAGAGGTCTGGCGCACCTCGCGCGCCTTGTCCCGGGCCCAACGCACGGGTGCCAGGCCGAGCACCCGAGCCTTCAAACCGCTCGCGGGCGCCGACTCAAGCTCCCGCGTCGCGCAATGCTCACAGGCCGGCAGCACCCCGCTCGTCTCCAGCGCCGAAACGGCCTGCGACAGGGCCAGGGCGACGCGGCGCTGGTCGCAGACGGCGGGATGAAAGCGCACCGCGAGCTTCCCGTAGGCGGGATGAAAGCTCACGCGATAGACGCCGGTGAGTGCGTCGAGCCGTCGCTGGATCACCGCGGCGGCCTCGCCGAAACATAAGGACGAGGGAAGATCGAAGCGCAGGTAGCCGTCGGCGCGGTGCCGCAGGACCACCTGTCGAAGGAGACTGCTGTTCGTCGTCATAGGTCACCGACTGGGCTGAGGAGCGTGACGCCCGCGCGTGTCTTGCACGCCGCCGGGATCAAACGGGGCCGGGGCCCGCCGGACCGCCTTCGGCACGATCCTTCGCCTCTTCCATGAGGTCCTCCAGCGTCTCGCGCGTGTTCATCACGTAGTCCTTGCCCATCTCCGAGGCACGCATCGCCGCGTCGACGATCTCCTTGCGGTACTTGTACGCAAAGTAGCCGGCGGTAGCGCCCAGCGCGAACATCACCAACGGGTTGGTGATCAGGCGTACCAACGCGCCCCGGCCCGCGGGGCTGGCGGCAACAAACATGGCCCCGCTCGAAAGTTGAGACCCGAGCCCGTGCCCGCCGGGCGAGCCCGCGCCGTGATGAGAGTGATCGTGTGCCATGGGAGCTTTCCTCGTCGTTGTGAGCTAGACGCCTCTACCCGCCCCGCTCACTCGCCAAGCGGCGCCCGAGCGGCGGGTGGGACGGCATCGATATCGTGAAGCATCTGGAATATACCTAGGCAGCCATCGCAGCAGAAGGCATATCGGCGCTCGGGGGTTTCCAACACCCAGGGCGCCCCTTCGACCGGCAGGCCGCATAGATCGCACGGCCCGGGCGGCTGCGCCTCCGGGTACTCCTTCAAGACGCCGGTTCCGCCAAGAGTGCACTGGCGATCGCCTCGAACGACTCCGCGCTGGCCTCGCCCAGAATCTTGTTTCGCACCTTGCCCTCGCGATCGACGAAGTACGTCAGGGGCAAGCCGATGACCCCGTAGCGGGCGGAAACCGCCGCATCCGGATCGAGGCCCACCTCATAGGAGATACCCAGTGCCCGGGCGAATCGTTCGGCGACCGCAGCGGATTGGCCCACGTTCATCGCGAGCACCGCCAGGCCATCCTCGCGCCGACGCTCATAGACGCCCTCGATGGCCCGCATCTCCTCCTTGCAGAAGGGACAGGTGTCGGCCCAGAAACGCAGTGCCACTACGCGGCCACGGTAATCGTCGGGAAACGTCGCTCGGCTGCCGTCCGGGCGCTCGACCGGAAACGCGGGCGCCGACTCCCCTGCCTGAGGAGCGGTGGTCTCGGGTCCGCAGCCGGCGAGCGGCCATGCGAGCGCAAGCGCCAACAGCGCAACCGCGCGGTTCTTCGCAATCGTTTTAAAAGTCGGCGTCATCGATCAGCCTCCCGCATTGCCCAGCAGCACCAGGCCGGAACGCATCGTCAGGATCAGCACCCACACCACAAAGAACGCAAACAAGCCGAGAGACAGATTGGTCAGGCGCAGCGCCAACCCGGGGGCGAAGGCGCTCAAGCTCGGCACCCGCGCAAACCAACGCACCGCGCCGCTTCCGATACCGAGCGCCGTGGCCAGGAACAGGGGTCCGTAGAGCAGGTAGCCCTGGTACCCGTACTCCGCCTTGAGCAGACAAAACGGACAGTGATGGTGTGGATGCTCATATACGTAGAGCGAGACGAAGGAAACGATGGCGACCAAGGATATCGCGAACGACAGCGCCGAGAGTACCGCATAGGCGTAGCTCGCCCACGGCCAACGCCGCGCCGCCAGCCCCACCGCGAGCGTAACCCCGAGCACCCCGTAGAACAGGATCATCGCCGGCAAAGGCGGCAGCCCGGCCAGCTCGGAGGCAAGCGCGTCCCGGTTCGCGCCGAACAGGCTGCCGCAGCAAGAGGTGATGACGTCGGTATCCAGAGCCAGAAAGAACCGGATCTGCAAGTAGGCCCCGGCGAGCACCAGGGGCGCGATCGCCAGCAACATGCGGTACTTCACTCGGGTCAACGGGTAGTCATACCCGCGGGTGTCGAGATGATGGAGCACCAGCCAGGTGGAGGCGGCAAAGAACAACAACACCTTGAGCAATAGGGCTGGAAAGCCGAAGGCGGAGGTGTTGAGCGTTCCGACCGCGCACATGGCCCCGACGAACAAGGGTGCGATCCGATCGGCGTTGTAGATGAACAGCAACAACGAGGCCGACTCGCTCGCCAGCACCAGCACCACCAAGGTCGAGATCAGATAGGTGTGGCGCTCCAGATTAAGCTGCAGCTCGTTTCCGCTGGCGAGGTCCCAGTGCCGCAGCAGATGCCAGCCGAAGCCCGCCGAGTAGACCAGCAGCAGGCTCGCCGCCAGGGCGGCGATCACCAACGCGACGATGGCGGGATTGACGACCATGCTCAGGCCAGGTGCCCGTCGCGCAGACCGACCACCCGGTCCACCTCGGGCGACTCGTAGATGAGTGGGTCGTGGCTGGTCATGATCAGCGTCTTGCCCTGACCCTTCAGGTCGCGGACGATCTCCAGAAAGCGCTGCGACAGCTCCGTGTCCAGGTTGGCCGTGGGCTCGTCGGCGAGGATCACGGCGGGGTCGTTGACCAAGGCGCGGGCGATAGCCGCACGCTGGGCCTGCCCACCCGACAGCCACTCCGCGCGCGCCCCGACATGCGCTCCGAGGTCCAACGATTCCAGCAACGAGCGGACGCGTCGCCGCAGCTGCGGGCGCGATCCGCCCAGCGGATAGGCCGGCAACATCACGTTTTCCTCCACCGTGAGACCGCGCACGAGGTTGAACTGCTGAAAGACGAAGCCGAAGGTCTCGCGCCGCAGCCCGGTGAGGAAACGCTCGGTCATGCCGGAGACATCGCGCCCGTCCAGGCGCACCCGACCGGAGGTCGGCCGCGCCAGGCAGCCGATCAGGGTCAGCAGCGTGGTCTTCCCCGACCCGCTCGGGCCGCGCAGCACGGTGGCGCGATTGGCCTCCAGGCCGAGCGAAATGCCGCGCACCGCCCACAGCTCATTTTGCTGTCCCTGATTGAATGCCTTGCGGACGTCGACCAGATCGATCACCGGACCCTCCGCGGCGGCGCGACGATTCCGTGCAACCCTGATCGGCGGATCATTGTCGCATCACCGCGTCCGGGTCGGCGGCGGCCGCACGCCACACGGGCACCACGGTCGCCAGCGCGTAGGGGAAGACGCTGAGGAAGAACAGGGTGAATACCTGAAAGGCGTCGATCCTTGGTGTCAGCTCGAACTGGGGGTAGAGCACCGACCAGCCCTTGAGCACCGACGCGAACAGGGGTGCGGCGAAGGCGAAGACATGCACATAGGCCGCCAGGTAGCCGAGAAGAAAGGCGAAGACGGAGACTAGAAGACCCTCCCAGAGCTTCATGGCCATGACGTCGGAGGTCTCCCAGCCGATGGCCTTCAGCACCCCGATCTCGCGACGCTCCTCGGCGGACAGTCCGGACGCCTTGTCCCAGGCAAAGATGATGAAGGCCAGCACCGCCCCGGAGAGCAGCACCATGACCATGCCCTCGCGCCAATCGAACACCGCCGCATAGGTGCGCAGGATCTCGTCGCGAATAATGGGGCGGGTGTCCGGAAGTGCGCGCAGCACCTTCTCGGCGACCTTCGTCAGCTCGCGCGGATTGCGCACCGTCAGCACCAGATCGGTGTAGCGATCGGGCGCAATGCCGAAGAAGGCGCGGAAATCCGCCTCGTTGAGCAGCACCAGGTCGGCGGTGAGCAGGGCCGACTCGGGAGTGAGCAGCCCCTCTACGGTGAAGCCGATCGGGTGGCCCTCGTGGTCGCGGAGCGACAACAGATCCCCGACGGCCAGCCCCCGCGTTTCGGCCAATGTCGACCCGACGCGAATCTTGCCCGGCGGTGGCGGGTCCTCCAGCGGGACCAGAAACGTGTAATTGGCCGCAACGACGGGGTCGAAGTAGTAGCCCCAGAGTCGTCCTCGACTCTCGGCTACACCGCGAATGTTGGCGACCCGCTCAAGATAGTCTGCGGGAATCAGATCGTGGCGCCCCGCGACCAATCGTTGCACCGTCACCTCGGGCGCCGACGCGAGCAGCAGCGTGGCCTCGTGGCGCAGCGCCTGACTGAACAGCAGCACGGATGCCAGCACGAATACGATCAGTGCATAGACGGCGATCAGCGCAAGGTTCCGGCCCTTGCGCCGAGCCAAGGATCCAACCGTGAAGTCAACGAGATACCGCTGCCTCTGAATCCAATGGTGCATCGGCATACGGGACTCGGTAGGGGGGCGGACCGATGAGCGAGCCGGTTGGAAAATGCTCGAGCGCGCCGGGATGGTCCTGAAAGGCCGCGTGCCGGTCGGCCTGGGAGCGATGGCGTGTATAACGCGCCTCGGTGAACAACGCAAGGTCCGTGAGGGCCAGGCCGGCGGTCAACGCACGATTGCGCTCCAGGGCGGGCTCGGCGCGCGCGGC
>JBGSTR010000724.1:0-2140 GCA_041736365.1 Chromatiaceae bacterium
CAGGCATCGAGTGAAGCAAGCGGAGTCGGCACCGGCGCGGGCCTCCGACCCGGATCAGGGACGAGGGGCCGCGACTCGGTCCTCGACGTGCATTGCCCGGGTCGCCGACATCACCAGCGCAAAGCTGACCCGATCGAACGTGCGGAACACCATCAGCGTCCCGGCGCGCTCGTAGGGCGCGATGTAGGTGGCGCGCCGTTTGCGGACCTCCACGTGCAGAGGCAACGGGGCGTCGGGGCTGGGCTCGTTGCGAAGCCACCCGGCGATCTCGTGGTCGTTGCCGTACCAGAACTCGCTCGACAGGGGGCTCTCTCCCCTCCAATTCCAGTCAACCTCGCCCTGTCGCACCTCGTCGCGCTGCTTGGTGCCGCCGGCGTACACCTCCAGCACATGACCCGGCTGGATCCCGTCCCGGGTGCCGCGATTCAATGCGACGACGTCATATTGGCCAATCTCTCTTACGCCGTTGAGCACCATGAGAATCCGCCCCCGGGTGCCGGCCGGGGCCGGACGCGGCCGGAAACTGGCCGGCAGCGCCTCGACCACCTCCGGGACCACCCGATCGCCGATCGCGACCTCCCGCTCCACCCTCACCACGCGCAGCTTTGCGGGGTCGCCCGGGCGCTCGAGGACGGCCTCGGCGACGAACCCAGCCTCGTAGCCGAGGAGCTCGTTGCTATCCGGATCGCGCAACGCGTCGCCGGGCCGCAAGACCTGGAACTTCGAGATTCGGGTGGAATCGATGCGGCGTACGTAGATCGAATCGTGCAAACCGGCGACGATGTGCTCGTCCGGAAACCCCACCACGTAAGGCGCCCGATCGATGGCATCGGAATCCGCCACGAAGGGTCGGGTCAAAAAGGGTGCGATGGCACTCATCGGAATAACCGGAACCGCATTTCCGGTGGAGACGCGGACCCGCGGGTTTGATCTGCCGTTGCGCTCGACGCCCACGCTCGGAACGCCGTCGATCATCGTCAGCCGCAGCACGTCACCTGGATAGATCAGGTCGGGATCCCTGACGTCGGAATTGGAATGCCATACCTCGCGCCAACGCCAGGGTTCGTCCAAGAACTTCCCGGCAATCGACCACAGGGTGTCGCCGGGGCGAACCACATAGGTATCGGGCGCATCGGGATTGACCTGCGCCGCCGTTGCAATCGAAGCCACGGTCAACAGGGTCGACGCAAGCAAGGCTCGGAGGCCGAGGCGGAAGGATCGATTGAGCACAGCGCCTCCGGGCTGTCGAAACGGGATTCACCCGCCCCCAATTTGGGGTGTAATATCCTGCGGATGGTAGCGTAAGCAAAACGGGCGCTTCCACCCGCCCCCATCAAACTACCGCAAGCTCGCGATGGCAAAGCTCGACATCCTCACATTTCCCGACCCTCGGCTGCGCAACCGCGCCAAATCGGTTGCGCGCGTCGACGCCGATGTGCGGCGCATTGTCGACGATATGCTCGAAACCATGTACGCCGCGCCCGGCATCGGCCTGGCGGCGATCCAGGTGAATATTCCCCTGCGCATCATCGTCATCGACGTGTCCGAGCAGAACGACATGCCCCTGTGCCTGATCAACCCGGAGATCCTGGAGCTGACCGGCGAGGAGCAGATGGACGAAGGCTGCCTCTCGGTCCCCGGATTCTACGAGACGGTGACGCGTGCCGAGCGCATCCGCGTTCGCGCGCTCGACCGCAACGGCGAATCGTTCAGCGTCGACACCGATGGGCTGCTCGCCGTTTGCATCCAACACGAGATCGATCATCTCGACGGCAAGCTGTTCGTCGACCACATCTCGGCGTTGAAGCGGCAGCGTATCCGCAGAAAGCTCGAGAAAGGTCAGCGTCAGGAAGGCTCGACCGCGGAACCGCGCCGGCGGGCGATCTGATGCACAGCGGCCGCGCCCGGTTGACGTCGCCCGGCCGTCTCGCCTGCTGGGACCGCAACGCGTAATGAAGCCGTTGAGCGTGATCTTTGCCGGAACCCCGGATTTTTCCGTACCCAGCCTGCAAGCCCTGATCGATGCCGAACATCGGTTGGTGGCCGTCTACACCCAGCCCGACCGGCCGGCGGGCCGCGGGCGCAAGCTTCAGCCGAGCCCGGTCAAGGCACTGGCCCTGCAACACGGCTTGGCGGTCGC
>JBGSTR010000746.1:0-3932 GCA_041736365.1 Chromatiaceae bacterium
GCCAAGGTCGCCTCGGGCGGCGAGCTGTCGCGGATCAGTCTCGGCATTCAGGTGGCCACGGCGGAGTGCGGCGGGGTCCCGACCCTGGTGTTCGACGAGGTCGACGTAGGGATCGGCGGCGGCGTAGCCGAAATCGTCGGCCGCTTGTTGCGGCGGCTGGGGGTCTCCCGGCAGATCCTGTGCGTAACCCACCTGCCGCAGGTCGCCGCCCAGGCGCATCACCAGATGCGGGTTCGCAAGGAGACCCGGGAGGGACAGACCTTCGCCTATATCGATCGGCTCCAGGAGCAGGAACGGGTCGAGGAGATCGCGCGCATGCTCGGCGGGACCGCGATTACCGCCCGCACCCGCGACCACGCCAGCGAGATGCTCGGCTGGGGCTCGTGATCACTGGATTTCGGACTCGACGCAGCCGAGCGCCTAAAGCTCAAACAGGCTCCGCTCCGTCGCAGCTTGGGCAGACGCCGTAAACCACCAGGGAGTGCTCCTCGATGCGGAATCCGTGCTCGCGGGCAATCGCCTCCTGGCGAGTTTCGATCAAGGGGTCGCAAAATTCGACCACCCGGCCGCAGCGAACGCACACCAGATGGTCGTGATGATCGCCGCTGTTCAGCTCGAATACCGATTGGCCGCTTTCAAAGTTGCGCCGGCATACCAGACCCGCGGCTTCGAACTGGGTCAGGACCCGATAGACCGTGGCCAAGCCGATCTCCTCGCCGTTTCCCAGCAGCTCCCGGTAGACGTCCTCCGCACTCAGGTGACGCTGCCCGCTATGCTCGAAAAGGTCGAGAATCTTCATGCGCGGCAAGGTGACCTTCAGTCCCGCGCGCTTGATTTGTTGGCCGTCCATATCGAACCTCCCGCTCCCCGCAACCGATCTAGGGTGCCCGTGCCGGTGATTGGGGATCAAGGCTGCTGTATGATCGAGGGTTTGACGAGATTCGCCATAACGTAGGAAAGAATGCGCAAGCTTCTCACTCGGTTCGTTTTCGGTCTTCTGGTCGTCGGCGCCGCCGCAACCGTTGGCTGCTCCGGCGAAGAAAAGCCGGATGAGTACCAGACTTCCGCGCTGGAAAACCTACCTTTCGTCTACAAGATGACCGTGCAACAGGGGAACATCATCACCTCGGACATGGTCGACCAGCTCGAGCTGGGCATGAACAAGCGGCAGGTGCGCTTCCTTCTTGGGACGCCGTTGCTGACCGATTTCTTCCACGCGGATCGCTGGGACTATACCTATACCCTCCAGCGTGGCCACGCCCCCATGGAGACACGCTATCTAACGCTGTTCTTTCAGGAAGATGCACTGACGCGTATCGAAGGCGATATTCGGCCCGATGCGAAACGCGCCGCCGGGAGCGAGCCTAAGGAAATTGTCGTCGAGGTCCCGGATTACAAGGAGCGGCGCGGCTTTTTTAGACGCGGACTCGAGGTGATCGGGATCGGTAAAGAGGACTGAGGGCGGCGATCAGCCGGCCTGCCCCGCCCCCTTGCGCGTCGGCTTCCCCTCCTCGGCGCGCCGCCGGCGTGCCTCCTTCGGATCGGCGATCAGCGGCCGATAGATCTCGACCCGATCGCCCTCCTCGAGCGCCTGATCCAGGGTCGTGAGTCGCCCGTAGATCCCGACCCGGTAGTGATCAAGGTCGATCTCGGGAAAGCGCGCCAGGATCCCGGATTGGTCGATTGCCTCGTGAACGGCGACCCCGGGACGCGCCTCGAGCTGTACCAGCGCTTGCTCGTCCGCACCCGCGTACGCGACCGAGATGCGGATGTGCTTAGACACGCAGCACCTCGTCCGCACGCTTGCAGAACGCATCCACCAGCGTATTGGCAATATGCGCGAACACGGCCCCGAAGGCCTTGTCGATCAGGCGCCCGGAAAACTCGAAGTCGAGCTCCAGCTCCACCTTGCAGGCACCCTCGCGCAGGGGCAGAAAGCGCCACCCGCCCGTGAGCTTTTTGAACGGCCCGTCCAACAGGTCGATGTTCATCCAGCGGTCGCGTTCGAAGTGATTGCAGGTGCTGAACGCCTGGTGAATGCCCATCCGTACGATCTCGAGACGGGCACAAATCTGCTCGTCGGATTCGGAGATGATCTCCGCGGCCCGACACCAGGGGAGAAACTCGGGATAGGCGCAGACATCGTAGACCAGATCGAACATGGCCGACGCCGAATAGGGGACCAATGCGCTTTTCTTGACCTTCGCCATGATTTACGCCAATCCCACGAGCCGCAGCACGCCGAGCGCGTTGAGAAGCACCAGCAGAACGGCCACCGGAGCGACGTAGCGGATCAGCAGCCGCCAGAGTCCGTAATGCCAGCCGTTGCCCATCTCCAGCTCGTCGACCGACGAGGCGCGCGACAAGGCCCAGCCGCTGAACACGGCGATCAGGACCCCGCCGAGGGGCAACAGAATATTCGCGGTCAGGAAGTCGAACAGGTCCAGGAAGCCCTTGCCGAACAGGGTGAAATCGGACAACACGTTGAGCGACAGCAGACACAGGATGCCGAGCATCCACACCGTCACTCCACTGAGCACGGCGGCCCGCACCCGGCTGAAGCCGCGATTCTCGACCAGCCAGGCCACGATCGGCTCGAGGAGCGAGATCGCCGAGGTCCAAGCGGCGAACACCAGCAGGATGAAGAACAGGGTGCCGAAGAGCGCCCCACCCGGCATCTCGCCGAAGGCGATCGGGAGCGTCTGAAAGATCAGCCCGGGGCCGCTGCCCGCCTCCAGCCCGTGGGCGAATACGATCGGGAAGATCGCGAGCCCCGCCAGAAGCGCGACCGCGGTATCCATGGCGGCGATGATGACCACGTTTTGAGCGATCGAGGCATCGTGCTTGAGATACGACCCGTAGATCATGATGGCGCCCATGCCCAGGCTCAAACTGAAAAACGCCTGGCCCATCGCGCTGAGTATGGCCTCGGCCCCGTGCACCTTGAGCTCCGCGAAATCGGGGGCGAACAGATAACGTGCCGCCGCGGGGAGATCCCCGGCGTTCGCGGCGTAGGCGACCATCACCAGCAGCAGCACGAGCATTGCGGGCATCATCCAGCGCACGGCCTGCTCCAGACCACTCGCGACGCCGCGGGCGACCACCAGGACCACGCCAACCATGAAGATCGTGTGCCAGGCGAGCAGCCGCTCGGCGTCGCCTACCAGCGCGTCGAACAGCGCACCGGAGGCCGCCGCGTCGATCCCGCTGAACGCCCCGCCGGCGGCTCGAACCGTATAGGCGAGGGTCCAGCCGGCGATCACGCTGTAGAAAGACAGAATCAGGAATCCGGATACGATGCCCATCCAGCCCAGCAGCGCCCAGGCCGGATGCCTGCCTTCGGCGCGGGCCAGGGTGGCCATGGTATTGATCGGGCTCTGGCGTCCGCGACGCCCGAGCATGACCTCGGCCATCATGATGGGGATTCCGATCGCGGCCACGCACAGGAGGTAGATAAGGACGAAGGCCCCACCCCCGAACTCACCCGCGGTATAGGGAAAACGCCAGATGTTGCCGAGTCCGACCGCCGACCCGGAGGCCGCCAGTATGAAGGCGAGCCGGGTCGACCACATGCCGTGGACCGATGTCGTGGCCGCCATGAAGACTCCTTATGCGAAGCGGAAAGAGGACGTTTGGGCACCACGCCCAGCGGGTGAGCCGCCGCGTCACCAACCCAAAATCGCCTTGATTCCAGTCGTGCTGCCGCGCTGCCGCGCGTACCCGACTGCCAAGCGGAAGGCGCACATTCTCCGGCATTAGGCCGGCTCGCTCAAGGCGCCGCGCTTCGCGGCCCGCTGCTCAAGCCCCGACTTGAGCGCGCACCCGGTCCGCGAGGCTTTCCGCGAGCGCCTGTACGTGCGCCTCCTCGCTCCCCTCGACCATGACGCGAATCAACGGCTCGGTCCCGGAGGCGCGCAGCAGCACCCGGCCCC
>JBGSTR010000009.1:0-3789 GCA_041736365.1 Chromatiaceae bacterium
CGCGCTTGGCTCGAGGGCGTTGGCGCCGCGGCCAACGGAAGGCCGGTGCTCGCACTGACCCCGGGAAACGCCGGGTTCGCGGCGCTTGAGCAGTGGCTGCTGCTGGCCCGTCTGCTGGGCTTCGCTTGACGTCGTTCGCGAGTGTCGCGAGAATCGCGGCTCTTGGCCTGCGGCTTTTGGCCCGCGGCTTCAACCCACAATATAGGTCACCATGGGTCGGCGACGCCCCCAGACATCAAGAGCCGCTCGCGGCTCGACTCCCGCGCCGGAACCGATCCCGCACACTCCCGACGCAAGCCCGAATAGAGCGCCGCCGGCCGATCCGCAGGATATCCTGGTTCGGGTCCGCGACCTGCATTTCGCGCACGGCTCGCGGGTCGTGTTCGACGGTGTCGACTTGGATATCGTGCGCGGCGCGGTAACGGCCGTGATGGGGCCGAGCGGAACCGGGAAGACCACGTTGCTGCGCTTGATCAGCGGCCAGTTGCGCCCGGATGCGGGCCACATCGAGGTCGATGGCGAGTCGGTCGAGTCACTCGGCAAGTCCGCGCTGTTTCGCCTGCGCCGGCGCATGGGCATGTTGTTCCAAAGCGGCGCCTTGTTGACTGACCTCAGCGTGTTCGACAACGTCGCCTATCCCTTGCGCGAGCATACGGATTTGAGCCCCGGTCTGATCCGCAAGCTGGTGTTGTTGAAGCTCGAGGCGGTGGGATTGCGCGGTGCTCGCGACTTGATGCCGAGCGAGCTCTCCGGTGGCATGGCGCGACGGGTGGCCTTGGCGCGGGCGATCGCGCTGGACCCGATGATGATCCTCTACGACGAGCCGTTCACCGGCCAAGATCCAATCTCGATGGGGGTTCTCGTCACCTTGATTCGTCAGCTCAACGACGCCAGCGGTATGACGAGTCTCGTGGTCTCGCACGACGTTCGGGAGACGGCGGGGATCGCCGACTTCATCTATGTCGTCTCCGGCGGCAAGGTGGTCGCCGCGGGCACACCGGATGAGATCGCCGCCGACCGCTCCCAATGGCTGCGCCAGTTCATGGACGGTCTGCCCGACGGTCCGGTGCATTTTCACTATCCGGCCCCGCCCCTGGAAGGCGACCTGTTGACCCGGGCGGTTGGCTGAATGTTTCTCGACCTCATCGCCGGGCTGGGTCGCAGCGGTCTTGCCGCCGTGCAACGACTGGGGCGGGCACACCTGCTCCTGGTCGGTATCCTCGCCGGCAGCTCGGAGATTTTCCGGCGCCCGCGCCTGCTGATCGCGCAGATCCACAACGTCGGCGTGTTGTCGGTGTTGATCGTCGCCGTGTCCGGCCTGTTCGTGGGCATGGTGTTGGGGCTTCAGGGCTACTATGTGCTGTCCCAGTTCGGCGCCGAGGAGAGCCTCGGCGTGATGGTCGCGGCGTCCCTGGTACGCGAGCTGGGCCCGGTCGTCACCGCATTGCTGGTGGCCGGGCGCGCGGGATCGGCGCTGACCGCCGAGATCGGTCTGATGAAGGCAACCGAGCAGCTCGCCGGTCTGGAGATGATGGCGGTGGACCCTGTGCGGCGTATATTGACGCCCCGTTTCTATGGCGGCGTCATTGCCATGCCGTTGCTCGCCGCCATGTTCAGTGCGGTGGGCGCCATCGGCGGTTATTTCGTCGGGGTGGGTCTGCTCGGCGTCGACGACGGCGCCTTCTGGAGCCAGATGCAGTCGAAGGTCGATTTTCACGAGGACGTGATCAACGGCGCGATCAAGTCCGTGGTCTTTGGCGTCGTAGTTACTTGGATCGCCCTGTTCGAGGGCTATGACGCAATACCCACATCCGAGGGCGTCGGTCGCGCCACCACGCGCGCCGTGGTGCATTCGGCGCTTGCGGTTCTGGCGCTCGATTTCGTCCTTACGGCGCTGATGTTTGGAGATTAGCCAGTGTGGAAACAACGCAGCATTGAGATCCTGGTCGGCGCCTTCATGGCGGCCGGGCTGGTCGCGCTGTTCTTTCTCGCCATGAAGGTAAGCAATCTGAGCGCCAGCACCAACGGCGACGGTTATCAGCTCACCGCGCGCTTCGCCAACGTGGGTAGCCTGAAGGTGCGGGCCCCGGTGACCATGGCCGGCGTGCGCGTGGGGCGCGTCGAGGGGATTCGTTTCGACAAGGGCACCTACGAGGCGGCGGTGACCCTGCGCATCGACTCCGCGGTCGACACGATTCCCGACGATACCTTTGCAAACGTATTCACTGCGGGTCTGCTGGGTGAGCAGTACATCGGGCTCGAACCCGGCGGCAGCCCGGAGTTTCTGCGTGACGGCGACGAGATCGCGCACACTCAGTCCGCGCTCGTCCTCGAGCAGATGATCGGGCAGTTTCTCTTCAGCAAGGCGGAGGAGGGGGGTAAATGATTTCGAGACGACCTTTCATTGTAGCGGTGGCGTTCGTCGTCGCCGCGTTCTCGAGCGGCGGTCTGTGGGCCGCGCAGGACGAGGCCACGGCGCTGGTCAAGAGCACCTCGGAGCGCATGTTGAGCACCTTGCAGGCGCGCCGCGCCGAGGTGGATCGCAACCCTTCTCTGATCTACGACATGGTCGAGAGCATCGTTGCACCCCATTTCGACTTCGAGCGCATCACCCAGGGCGCCGTCGGCCAGTATTGGCGCCAGGCGTCGCCCAGCCAGCAGAAGGCATTGGTCGACGCGTTCAAGCAGGTCTTGATTCGGACCTATGCACGCTCGTTGTTGAGCTACTCGGGCCAGCAAATCCGTTACCTGCCGGTGAAGCCAGGCAGCCGCAACTCGACGGTGACCGTGTCAACCGAGGTGCAGCAGTCCGGCGCCCCACCCGTTCCGGTGGACTATCGCCTGTACAACAGCAGCGGCGACTGGCAGGTCTACGACGTGGTGATCGACAACGCGAGCCTGGTCGGCAACTACCGCAGCAGTTTCGCGGCCGAGATTCGCAAGGGTGGGGTGGATGGCCTGGTGGCCAAGCTCGGCGACATGAACACCCGCGGCCAGGAATGAGCGTCGCCCGCCTGATCGACGCGGGTGGGGGTCGGGTGCGCCTCGAGGGCGCGCTGGATTTCACGACCGTGACCGATCTGCTGGCAAGGGGCGAGCCTCTGTTGCGGGAAGCCGAATCCTTGTCCATCGACCTCGCGGGTGTCGAGACGGCCAACAGTGCCGGTCTCGCGCTGTTGCTCGAGTGGCTCGACATCGCCCGCGCCCGGCGTGCGACCCTGCGTTATGTGAATATGCCCGCGTCGCTGACGCGCATCGCCGCCTTTTCCAACCTCCGGGATCTGTTGCCGGTGACGGCGGACGCGGATTCGTAGCCCCCAGCGCTCGCGACTCACCCGTCGATTGCCGCGGCCGCGCACCAACAAGCTCGATTCTTCAGATGGATAAACTACTGATTACCGGCGGCGCCAAGCTTCACGGCGAGGTCAGCGCGGCCGGGGCCAAGAACGCGGCCCTGCCGATCATGGCCGCCACCCTGCTCGCGGACGGCCCCGTGACCCTGTCGAATATCCCGCATCTGCGGGATATCACAACCACCCTGGAGCTGCTCGGCCGCATGGGCGCCCGACTCACGCTCGAGGATGGTATGCGGGTGCGCGTCGAGCCCCGCCAGCTCACCAGCTTCGCCGCGCCCTATGAGCTGGTCAAGACCATGCGCGCCTCGATCCTGGTGCTGGGTCCCCTGGTGGCGCGCTACGGTCGGGCGGACGTCTCGCTGCCGGGAGGCTGCGCGATCGGCGCCCGACCGGTGAACCTGCATATCGACGGTCTGCGCGCGATGGGCGCGGA
>JBGSTR010000091.1:0-3593 GCA_041736365.1 Chromatiaceae bacterium
CCGCCGTCTTCGTGGACACAGACGGCACTGCAGCGCGCGGCCGCGGTGCGGCGAAAACGCGTTGGGATATCGCGCGGCTCAAGCTCCGGAATCATCGCCGAATCGGCCTCCGAGGTGCGTGGGGCGGGCGCGCGCGGGCGCCCTGCCCCGGTCAAATGACCTTGGAGAACCCGATGGGGCCGGTCTTGGCCGCCAGATAGGCATCGAAGGCCATGCAGATGTTGCGCACCAGCAAGCGACCGCGCGGGAGGATGTGAATGCGATCGGCGTCCAGGTCGAGTAGACCGTCCGCGGCCATCGACGACAGCCGGGGAAAGGCATCGGCGAAGTATTCCGGGAAGGAGATGCCCCAGGCGGCTTCGATCGCCCGCATGTCGAGCTCGAAATGGCAGATTAGGCGCGTGATGACGTCGCGACGGATCTCGTCGTCGCGGGTCAGCTCGATGCCCCGGAAGACCGCCAGACGCCCGGCGTCGATGTCCGCGTAATACTCCTCCAGACCGCGCCGATTCTGCGCATAGGTGTTGTCGACCTTGCCGATCGAGGTCACCCCGAGACCCAGAAGGTCGCAGTCGGCATGGGTAGAATAGCCCTGGAAGTTGCGATAGAGGGTGCCCGACTGCTGCGCCACCGCCAGCTCGTCGTCGGGACGCGCGAAGTGGTCCATTCCAATGTAGACGTAGCCGGCGTCGGTCAGTCGCCCAATGGTGTCCTGCAGGATATCGAGCTTGACCTCGGCCGCCGGCAGATCCCCGGCGTTGATGCGCCGCTGGGGCTTGAACCGTTCCGGCAAATGGGCGTAGTTGAAGACGGACAGCCGATCCGGGGCGAACTCGAGGATGCGCTCGAGGGTGCGACCGAAGCTCGCAACCGACTGAAACGGCAGCCCGTAGATCAGATCGATGCTGATCGAGCGGAAGCCCTCGGCGCGCGCCGCGGACATCACCTCCATGGTCTCCGCCTCGGTCTGGATGCGGTTCACCGCGGCCTGGACCCGGGGCTCGAAATCCTGCACGCCCAGGCTCATCCGGTTGAACCCGACCCGCCGCAACAGGCGCACGGTTTCGGCGTCGGCCTCGCGCGGATCGATCTCGATCGAGTACTCGCCGACATCGTCACCGGCGAGCGTGAAGTGCCGCCGGGTCACGTCCATCAGCGCCAGGATCTGATCGTGGCTGAGAAAGGTCGGCGTGCCGCCGCCCCAGTGCAGCTGCTCGACCACGCGGGAGGAGTCGACCAGCGCGCTCTGAAGCTCCAGCTCGCGCCCCAGGCGCTGGAGATAGGGCGGCGCCAGGGATCGATCCTTGGTGGCGATCTTGTTGCAGGCGCAATAGAAGCAAACCGTGTCGCAGAACGGGATGTGAAAATACAGCGACAGTGGCCGCCCACTGGCGTTGCCGCGCGCGCAGGCGGCGCCGTAGGCCGTGGCGTCGAATGCCTCGCTGAACTCGACCGCGGTCGGGTAAGAGGTATAGCGGGGCCCGCTTTCGTCATAGCGGCGGATCAGGTCGAGATCGAAGGAAATGCCCTGCTCCATTAGATTGCCCCCCGGCAGCTTGCCCCCCGGTGGCCCCGTCGTGCGGCCGGTTTCAAATATGCTTGCGGATCAGTCATGGTCGTCTCCGAGATCCAGACCGCGGCGGTGGGTCTCGTTGATCTGTTTGAGAAGGGTATGGAACGGAATCTCTTCCGCGTATTTGCTGGCCAAATCCATGAACGGCAGGTCTTCGCGGCCGAAGGAGTAGGTCCCCTCGCTCATCTTGGCGAACAGGTCCTTGATCCCTTCCTCCAAAGGATCGAGGTAGGCGGGAAATCTCGCCAGATCCTCGATCTCGAACTCGAGACACGCGCGCAGGTCCTCGACCTCGAACACCGCCTGGCGGACCCACTCGACATACTCGTCGACGCTCCTCGCTCGCCTCAGGCTCATAGGCTCAGGCCTCCTCGAATACCCGTTGGTAGATTCCCAGCTGCTCTTGAGTCAACAGCAGGACACCTTCCCCTCCGCGCTCGAACTCGAGCCAGGTCCAGGGCACGTCCGGAAACCGCTGCTCCAACCGGAGTGCCGATGCACCCAGCTCGACGACCAGGATGCCGCCGTCGCTCAGATGCGCCTCGGCGTCGCGCAGGATGCGAATCACCAGATCGAGCCCGTCCTCCCCGCCCACGAGCCCGACCTCCGGCTCGCGATGGTACTCGACGGGCAGGCTCGCGAATTCAGCCAGCGACACGTACGGCGGGTTCGACACGATAACGTCGTAGCGACGTCCGCCCAGGGCCGCGAATAGATCGGACTCGACCACCGCGACCCGATCTTCAACACCGTGACTCTGTACATTGACCCGCGCCACCTCGAGTGCCGCCGGGGAAATGTCGGCCAGATCCACCTCCGTATCGGGGAGATAGTGGGCCGCGGCGATGCCGATACAACCACTGCCGGTGCACAGATCCAGCACCCGATCGACGCGCTCGGCGTCGATCCAGGGATCGAAACCGGCCTCGATCAGCTCCGCGATCGGCGACCGCGGCACCAGCACCTGATCGTTGACGTAGAATTCCAGACCGGCGAACCAGGCGCGGCCGGTCAGGTAGGCCGCCGGCAGCCGTTCCACCACCCGGCGCTCTATCAAGTTGGCGACGGCGACGCGCTCCGCCGGCGACAGACGACAGTCGCGAAATCCGACCGGCAGGTCCGGTCCCAGGTGCAGGGCGTGGAGCACCAGCTGGGCGGCTTCATCGAGCGCGTTGTCGGTGCCGTGACCGAAGAACAAACGCTCCCGGTTGAACCGGCTCGCGCCCCAGCGGATAAAATCCTGAATTGAGATCAAGCCGTCCGGCTGCTCTGCCATAAGAGTACGATTCTCAAGGTCCTAGCTGAGTGTTCGCCGGCCGCTAAGCCAGTCGCTTTTTCTGGAAAGTTCGGAAGCATAGCACCCAAGTCCATGCGGATTCGATTCCGCGTTTAGGGAAACGCTGATTTGAAGCGTTTCCCGTCCGGGCCAGGGATGGCCCGGTATTTACAAGCACCTCAAGGGCTTGAAAATGGAGCGGTCCGGGAGTCGCGCCTCTCGGACCGCGAGCTGATTAAATGCCGGGACCGTGTTTAATCAGCTTTTCCTTGGCGCACGGGGCGGGAGATCAGCATGCGGCTCAGGACGATGCTCACGAGCCTAGGCTTCCAGGTTACCGCCGCGTTCGCCGCCGTGGTGCTGCTTTTTGCGCTCGCCAGCGTCTACTACCTCGGCGCCTTCCAGCGCCAGCTCGCCTACGATTCGGTGGTGGAGATTGCCGGACGCCTCGAGCTCACGGCGCAGCAGATCCGTACCCGGGCGATGAACTACAAGCAAAACGCCCCACGGGATTATCCGACCTACTACCGCGACCTGAACCTGTACTACCAGGACCTGATGGTGGATATCGAGACCTTTGATCAGGTCATCGACACCTTTATGAAAGGCGATTTCCGGGGCGACATGCGCGGGCTGCTGCCTTGGATCCGTCCCCGGGTGGGCGCCGACGTCGACGCCGCCATCGCCGCCCTCGAGCGGGTTTGGGAGGCCTACCGGCGCGACCTGATCACGGCCATCGGCCCC
>JBGSTR010000117.1:0-6220 GCA_041736365.1 Chromatiaceae bacterium
CGCCACCGCGGGATGGGAGGGGGCGGCCGCGGCGCCCGCGGTGCGGCCATGATGCACGGGGCACACGCCATGGCCAGCCGATTCTTTATTCAGGTGCGTCTTCGCGACGGTGCCTGGGTCTGGTTTGAACGCCGGATTCCCCGCGATCTCTTCAACTGGCCGGTGGATATGCTGGTCACGCTCGGCATCCTCCTGATCGGGGTCACCGCCATTTCACTGGTGGCCGTGCGCTGGATCGTGCGGCCGCTGCGCGAGCTTCGCCTCGCCGCGGATGACTTGGGCAAGGATATTCACCGTGCCCCTCTGCCGGAGACCGGGCCGGTGGAGGTGGCCGAAACCGCACGCGCGTTCAATACCATGCAGCGGCGGCTCGGACGCTTCGTCGAGGATCGGGCCGCGATTCTGGCCGCCGTATCCCACGATCTGAAGACACCGTTGACGCGTATTCGCCTGCGGGCCGATCTACTGGACGACGAGGAGCTGGGCGAGCAGATCGGACACGATCTCGACGACATGCAGACCATGGTGGAAGCGACGCTCGACTTCATGCGGGGGACCGAAACGCGAGAAGAGACCCGGTCATTGGACGTCATGGCGCTTTTGGAAAGCCTGCGCGACGACGCCAACCAATCGGCTGAACGGGTCCGCCTAATCGGGCAGATCAAGCAACCGTTCCGGTGCAGGCCGCTCGCCCTAAAACGCTGTATCCGCAACCTGCTCGACAATGCGTTGCGCTATGGCGGCGAGGCCGAGATCGAGGTGCGGGATTCGGAGCGGGCGGTAATCCTGAGCATCGCCGATCGCGGGCCCGGAATCCCGGCGGACGCACTCGAGAAGGTCTTCGAGCCCTTCTACCGATTGGAGCGCTCGCGCGCACGCGACTCCGGCGGCACCGGACTCGGCCTGGGCATTGCGCGCAACATTGCGCGCGCCCACGGCGGTGAGCTGGTGCTTGAGAACCGGCCCGTCGGCGGACTGATTGCCAAGCTCAGCCTACCGCGCTGAGGCGGCTTCGGGATTGAGCCAAGTTTGGATCTAGAGCCGGCCGATCAAGCGCCGACGCCGGCAAGGGCGCTCCGCCGCTGGGGATCCGGCGCGGCGTCGCTTACTGCCATTGCGACCCGATGGACCGCATCCAAAGGCGCTTTCAGTACGTCCGTTTCCCACAGACGCAGGACACGCCAACCCGCTGCTTCGAGCAAGGCGTTGTTGCGCGCGTCGCGCTCGCGGTTGTAGCCGATCTTCGCGACCCAGTAGCCGGAATTGCTCCCCCTCGCCAGGCGTTCAACGCGCTTCTCCAGGTCGCGGCCGTGCCAGAAGTCCCCATCGACAAAAACGACCAATCCGAAACGCCCGAACACGAGGTCCGGTTTACCCGGCAATCCAACCCCGCCCAAGCGGTAGCGGAATCCTTGATTCCAAAGCAGACGCCTAAGGGTCAATTCAGCGACCCCACCGGTCTTGCGATTGCGTTGCTTGACCCGAGACGCCGCGGTCGACGCCGAGCACAATCCCAGAAAGCTCGGCGCGGAGCGGGACGCTGACCTCGGTGCTTTAGGCTTCGAGCGCACGGGCGAATACATCCACCGGACCTTCGCGCCGGAGCGCCCCATGACCCTTGCCGGTCCCGGGATGCGGGCTATGAGCGCCTTTGAGTTGCAGGTATTTTTCCGCTACGGCGCTTGCGGACTCGGCGGGCGGAACCGGAAGCAGGCGGCGGGGCACAAGGGTCGGGGTCAGCGTCTCGACGTCGGGATCATTGAAGATTCGCTTGCGAATTGCGAGCGCAAGCTTCTCGGCCAACGCCGAAGGTACCGCGTTCCCGATCTGCCTCTGCACGCTGGTGATGGGCCCGACGACACGAAACCCGCTGGGCAACGTCTGTAGACGACACAGCTCGACAGCGGACAAACGCCGGTTGTTCCAGTGAAACGGCCCCGTGGCGGGTCCGGGCTGCGCCGTAAGTGTCCACGAGGGCTGATTCTTGGCGAGCTTCAGCAGGAAGTTCCAATAGCGCCGGCGCCAACCAAACAACGCCGGGCCTTCACCCCGCTCGGTGAAATAGAGGTAGTTCGCGCCCTCCGGAACCGCCGGAAGAAGCTCCGCCCACTTGCCCCGAACCCGCAGCTCGGGCGAGTCGTCTTCTTCCATGCCACCGATAGCATCCCACGCCGTGAGATAAGGCTCGCGGTCGTCGTCGAGCGAAAGCTCCGCTTGGCCACGCTGGACAAGCGGACTATGCGTCGGCGCCAGCGTGCCGATGCACTCTCCGTCCCTTGATCCAATCAGAAAGGCCCGCTCGCGGGCTTGAGGTACCCCGTGCTCCGCCGCGTTAAGCACCAGTAGCGTCGCGTGGTAGTGCGTCCCGGCGCGCCGGTTGATGGACTCCAAGGTCGCCTGTATGAGTCGCAACGCTTCGTCTTTCCCCTTGTAGGCCAATCCCGCGACGTTCTCCATCAAGAAGACGCGGGGCAAGGTGTCGCGGAGGACCCGCAAAAAGGCGCTGACCGTATCGGCTCGGGGATCATCGAGCCGGCGCGCGTCGCCGGAGGCCCAGTAGCCCGCCTTGGAAAACGGCTGACAGGGCGGGCCGCCGATGAGCACGTCCGCTTCGCCGCATCCGAGTCCGGCCTCTCGCATGAGCTCGTCTGAAGAAACTGTATGGATCGAACGGTCAAGAACGTTCCAGTCACGATTGGACCGAAGTGTCTTCACACATTCCGGGTCGATCTCGACGGCCGTTTTGCAGTCGAAACCGGCGGCCTCGAACCCGAGGTCGAGGCCGCCCGCACCGGTATAGAGACTGATCGCGGAATAGCTCATGGTGATCTTTCCGGTCGTCGCGGGCTCGACATTGCAGTGCGCGCCAACGCCGCGAGAACCTGACGCCGTGGGTGACCGGCTTAGTATGCCGGAAAGAAAGCGACCAACCAACACAAGGGTGCGGATTGCTGTCGGCCCGCGAACGCAGAACCGTCCGGGCCAACCCCGGGGGCCATCCAAAGCGGCGCGCGCCGGCGAAGCGGGCGCCGCCGGCCGATTGAGCTGAATCGGTCGGGCGTCGGAGAGGTCGAGATAACTCAGTTGTAGATCAGCTCCGACCAGCGCTTGTCCTCGATCATCTTCTGCTTGAGGTCTTGCCACACGGCGGATGAGCCGGCGCGACCGGCCATGACCCGGTCGAAGACCTGGGCGATCTTCTCCAGTCCGGCGAGGAAGACGTAGGTATTGGGCTGCTGAATCAGCTCCCAGGCATCCTCGGAATTTTCCCGCAGACCACCTTCCAGGGCTTGGGACGAAGACATGGTCGAGCGCGCCGCCACGGCCTTGAAGGCCTTGAACGTCTCGGCGTCGTAGTAATTGGCGAGGTCGTCCCCCTCGTCGTTGGCGTACATCAGATCCAGACCGCTGCGCCCGCCATAGTACACCCGAACTTGACCGCGCCAGTCGTGGCGTCGCTCGTAGATGTGGCGCACGAAGGCACGGAACGGCGCGATACCCGTGCCGGTTCCGACCATCAGCAGATTGCTTTCAGGATCGAACGGAACGCTGAAGGGACTGCGGTACGGGCCGCTGAGCGTGAGCCGCGCCCCGGCCTCGGCGTCACACAGGAAGTTCGAGGCAATGCCGGGATATCGCTCGCCGCTGACCTCGTCGATGTAGAAGCAGCGGCGGACGAGGATCTCCAGATCGGCGCCGTTGATTCCGGGTAGCTCCGGGGCGTTGGCGATGGAGTAGCGACGCAGATGATAGCGATTGCCGAACGGATGCGGTCCGGGCACGACGACCCCGATGCTCTGCCCTTCAGCGACCCGAAAAGCCGGATCGAGGACGCGCAGGCGAAGCTGGCGTACCTCGTCCGTCTCGTTGGGCGTGACGCGCCGGGTGTCGGTGACGATAGCTTCCGCCGTGGGACCGACGTCACTCGCAAACTCACTCATGGTGACCCCCTAAGTCTCTTTGTCCGGTGATCTGGCGCTAGCCGCGCGCGGCGGCCGCGGGTGGGGAACGGCACGCCGGCTATTCACTCACGGCTGCATCGGCCACTGCTGCACGAGCAGCCGCCACCACTCGCGCGGAACGGACCGAGCTGCGGATGGCGTCTGGCGAAGGCCAGGTACGCTCGCTGGACCGAGGTCCAGAGCACGAGCACCGCGAAGATGACTGCCGATGCGGTCAGGAATTTAGCCATGACTGCCTCCCAATCCGGCGAACCCCATGAACGCCAGCGACAGCAGGCCGGCCAGCATGAGGGTCAATGCCGCACCCTCGCTGACGGCCGGGACGCGCGCCAGCTCGAGCTTCTCGCGCAGCCCCGACATGAGCATCAGGGCCAGGATGAAACCCGCGCCCGCGCCGAGGCTGTAGACGACGCTCTGGATGAAGTCGTAGCTCTTTGCAGTCTGGAACAGGGCGAGTCCGAGGATCGCGCAGTTGGTGGTGATCAGCGGCAGGAAGATACCGAGCGAACGAAACAACGCGGGGCTGAATCGCTTGATGAACATCTCCACCAGCTGCACCGCCGAGGCGATGACGGCGATGTAGCAGATCAGCCTCAGGAACTCGATATCCAGCCGAACCAGCAGCCAATTGATGCCGTACGCGCTCATGGAGCTCACGAGCATCACGAACGTGGTGGCCAGCCCCATGTTCCAGGCGGTCTCCTTCTTTGCGGAGACGCCGAGAAACGGGCAGATCCCGAGGAACATCGCCAGCACGAAATTGTTGACGACGGCCGCGTTGAGGAAGATGAACGACAGCGACTCAGTGGACATGGGCGCTCGCTCCGGCTCGCTCCAAGACCTTGCGCTCACGCATGCGCCGCAGCCAGGCAAACATCAGCAGCCAGGCGCCGAGCACAAAGAAACCCCCGGGCGGCAAGACCATCACCACCCAGGGCTGGAAGCCGTCTGGAAACAGCGCATAGCCCAGCAGCGTGCCGTTGCCCAAGACCTCGCGCACGGTGCCCAGGGCGAGCAGGGCCAGGGTGAAGCCGGTCCCCATTCCAAGACTGTTGATGACAGTCGCGCCGAGCCGTTGCTTGGACGCATAGGCCTCGGCGCGACCGAGGATGACGCAGTTGACCACGATGAGCTGGATGAAGGCACCGAGCGCGTTGTAGAGGTCGAGGCTGATGGCCTGGATGCTGTAGTCGACGATGGTCACAAAGGTCGCGATGATGACGATGTAGCTCGCGATGCGCACCTGCTTGGGGATGGCCTTGCGCAGCAGGGACACCAGAATACTGGAGAAAACCAAGACGAAGGTCGTCGCCAGCCCCATCGCGATGGCGTTGATGGTCGAGTTGGTGACTGCCAGCGTGGGGCACATCCCGAGCAGCATGACGAACACCGGATTCTCCTCCCAGAGTCCGCGGAGAAAGGTATCGGGTGTCGGCTGTTCTTCCTGATTGAGCAGAAGCGGCATGTCACTCACCTCGCACGGCGGTAGTCGCCGGCACGGGCGCACTCCCCGGCGTCGCGGCGTTGGATCGATCCTCGGGAGGGGCGCGCAGTAGCGTCAGATTGCGTTGTACGGCGGGCACGACCCGTTGCGCGCTCTCGTTGAGTGCGCGCCCCATTGCGCTGGATGAAATCGTCGCGCCGGAGATGGCGTCGATCTGCCAGGGGTGGGTCTTGGTCCCGTGCTTCACGGTCACGATGGGGTTCGCCAAGGCCGTTCCGCTCTCGTCCACGCGGGCGTCTAGCGCATGGAAATTCTTCAGAAACTCCGGGTCGATATCGATCTTGTCGCCCAGCCCGGGCGTCTCGGTGCTCTTCAAGACCTTGCTGCCGATGATGCACTGACAACCGGGGTCGTAGCCGAACAGGAACCGGATGGTGTCCTGATAGCCATGTGCGGCGCCGGGAAAGGCTACGCCCTTGAGCTCGCCCGCCGCGTCGAAGGCCGCATAGATGATGTCGCCCTGGACATCCTTCGCCTCGGCGGCCGGAACCAGCCCATCGGGCGTCACCACGAAGTCGCGTTTGCTGACGGCGCCGGGGATCACCCGAAATACGGCGTGCTCGGTGGCAACGCGCTGGTTCTCCGCGATGATGGGCAGCGTGAACTGATACACCAGCACCACCAGCAGGCCGGACAGCATGGAAATGCCCCCGAGGGTTCGCAGCATCGCGAACGCCGGAGTCGCCCGCGGCGGGTCGACGCCGTGGTTTTCAGCCTCGGGCGGGCGGGCCGTTGCATCGAAGCTCATGGTCGG
>JBGSTR010000166.1:0-4369 GCA_041736365.1 Chromatiaceae bacterium
CGAGCAACGCTTGGTCGTTGAGCGCCGCGTCGAGGACCTGCGCCGTCGACGTCATGCGCTGCACCAAACGCTTGAGGGCCGTAGCTTCAATGCTCATCGGCGGGGCGCGGCTCGCGGCTGCCGCGGGCTATTTGTCGCCACAGTAGGGATCACAGCTTTCGCCGTACTTCTGATCCTCGGCGGCGATCCGGCGCTCGCGCTCGATCTGCCGGCGCGCATCCCAGACCTCCTTCCGCTCGCCCACGCGGCGATCCCAGGCATCGGCCGCCTCCGGCACCGTTCTTTCGCCGAACAATACCTGGCGCAAGAAGCGATAGCCGAACCGGAGCAGGGCCTCGTCGTCGTCCTGGATCTCCGCATAGAAGTCGTCGGGAAGGTCGTAGGTGCCGCGGAAGTTATCGCTCAGCACGAAGCGCCGGAAGGTATCCACGTCGTAGGAGGCCATGAAGAACAACTGCAGGCTGGCCTGAGGCGGCTTGCCGACCGTGGGGCCGGCGGATTTTTTCTTCAGGATGAGCTGATACCACTCGCGATTGCGCTCGTCGTATTCGTCGCAGCCCTGCTCGGCGCGATAGTCCGCAACCGTGATCACGCGATCCTCGTCGTGCCCCTTGCAGTGATCCTCGCTGACCAGCGAGTAGCGCTCCTCGGCGCGCGTCGAATCCTTCTCCCGCAGGGTCAGCAGCGCGACCGGATAGTAGCGGCAGACCGTGGGGCGGTCGGAGTAGACGCCGCAGCCCTCGTCGCCGTTGAGCTGCAGACAGGTCCCTGACTCGTCGGTGCGCAGCTTCACGCCGGGCATGCCGTCCATGTCCATTTGAAATGGCACGGTATATTTCTGGATAAATTCGGTCGAGGTCATCCCGAGGCGCCGCTTGAGACGCAGGATGTCGTAGGGCGCCAGCGTGATATCGGCCTGCTTGCAGCAGGCGTTGAAGCAGGAAATTCCCTTGTAACAACGGAACTTGATCTGGGTGTCCCCGGTAAGCGCCTCGGGCATGACAGCACTTTGAAAGGGAATCTCGGGCCTACCATTACTCATCGACATGCTCCACGGATAGTCCTGCCGGGCTTTCCCGCGACGAGGCATCCTCTTGCCGGTTTATTAACCTACTGATTGATTGAGGGCGCGGGGCGGATTTCAAGGCGGCCCCGGCAGCAGGTCGGACGCCGGCGGAATTCACCTATAAGCAAAAAAGTCCGGGCACCTCACGGCGCCCGGACTTCAGCGCGTCAAGCGCAGCCTAACGGCTTACTTGAACAGCTTCGACTTGTCGACCAAATCGACATGGGCCCGCTTGAAGTTGGTCCAGGTCTTGGTCTTGCGGTCGTAGATGGAATTGCCGAAGCACTTCCAATTCTCCTCGTCCAGATAGTTGTGATCCATCCGATAGTAGAAGCCCGGGTAACGGGATTCCTCACGGAACTGGATGTGCTTCATGTGGGCTTCGGCCGTCAGGATGCGGTGATAGTTCTCCCACGCACGCAGCAGCTCGTGGAGGTCCTTCGCACGCATCTTCTGGGCGTCTTCCTTCAGCATCTCCAGCTTCTGCTCGGCCACGTCCATCATGTGAGCGTTGGTCTGGTACATCGTCGAGACACCGGCCACGTACTCGTCCATGATCTTCTGCAGACGGAACTGCAGCATCTTCGGCGTGATGTAGTTCGGGTTCACGTCGATGGCGGTGCTGTAGTCCTTGTGCTCGAGGTAGTTGCGCACCGGCTGATAGATCTCGGCGACCAGGTCGTCGACCGAATCCTCCAGCTCAGGCTTGTGGCCCTTGTTGTCGATGCAGAACTGGACCATGGCCTTGGCGGCAAGACGTCCCTCGGCATGGGAGCCGGAGGAGAACTTGTGGCCGGAGGCGCCGACGCCGTCGGCGGCGGTGAACAGACCCGCAACCGTGGTCATGCCGCGATAACCCCAGTTCCAGCCCTTGGGCAGGTGGGCCGGGATCTTGGCCGCGTCGGGATGATCCTCGTTGGTCGGGGCGCCGACGTCGGTCGGACCGGAAACCCAGATGCCGCAGCAGCCGGAGTGCGAGCCGAGCAGGTAGGGCTCGGTGGGCATCAGCTCGGAGTTTCTCTTCTCCGGCTCGATGTTCTCACCCGCCCAGACCCCGGCCTGACCGATGCACATGTCGAGGAAGTCTTCCCAAGCCTCAGCCTCGAGGTGCTTGATCTCCTTGGGCGTCATGGTCTCTGCAAGCTTGCCCAGCGCGGACACGGTGTCCATCCAGATCGGACCGCGGCCTTCGCGCATCTCCTTCATCATCAAGTGGTTGCGCAGGCACGACGCCGGCACCTTGGCCTGACCGTAAGGCGGGAAGTCGTCCAACAGATCCTTGTTGGTCTCCATGTAGACTTCGCCGAAGGCGTTGGTGGCCTTGGCCTTGAAGAGCAGGAACCAGGCGCCAACCGGGCCGTAGCCGTCCTTGAAGCGGGCGGGCACGAAGCGGTTTTCCATCATGGTCAGCTCGGCACCGGCCTCGGCTGCCATCGCGTAGGTGCTGCCGGCGTTCCACACCGGGTACCAGGCGCGGCCCGTGCCCTCACCCACGGAGCGGGGACGGAAGATGTTCACGCAGCCGCCGGCGACCAGCAGGCAGGCCTTGAACTTGTAGACGTGGACCTTGTCCTCGCGCACCGAGAAGCCGACAGCACCGGCGACGCGGTTCTTGTCGTTCTTGTCGTTGACCAGCTTGACGATGAAGACACGCTCTTGGATACGCTCGGTACCCAGCGCCTTCTTGGCCGCCTCGGCGACGATCCACTTGTAGGACTCGCCGTTGATCATGATCTGCCACTTGCCGGAGCGCACGGGCATACCGCCCTCGACCAGGGGCTTGCCCTCGTCGCCGGGCTGCTTCCAGATCGGCAGACCCCACTCCTCGAACAGATGCACGGAATCGTCGACGTGACGGCCCAGGTCGTAGGCCAGATCGTCGCGGGTGATGCCCATCAGGTCGTTGGAGACCATGCGGGCGTAGTCCGCCGGGTCCTGCTCGGAGCCGATGTAGGTGTTGATCGCGGACAGACCCTGCGCCACGGCGCCGGAGCGATCCATGGCGGCCTTGTCTACCAGCTTGACCTTCAGGTCGACGCCCTGGGCCTTAGCGGCGTCCAACCACGGGCCGATCTCGTAGGCCGCACCGCAAGCGCCCATGCCACCGCCGATGATGAGGATGTCGACCTCTTCTTCGACGATTTCGGGATTGCCGAATGTACCTGCCATTTCGTATACCTCTGAGCTCTTTAAATTGGTCTCGCGTTCCACGCCGAAGCGCGGGGGCCTACTTGCGGATCAGCTCAGCCGGGTCGCCGGCCTTCTGAACGCCACCGAGGGTGAAGAAGCCGGCCTGGCCGATCTTGGAGATATCAGCCGCGAGCTTGCCGCCGTAAGGATCGATCGAGCCTTCCGGGGTGGTGCGAATGGGGAACTTGAAGCGCTTCATGTTGCCGTTGCGGAACTTGATCGTCCACATGATCGAGTCGGTACCGCGCAGAGGCTGCACGGAGGCACCCATCGGGACTACGTCGGCGTAATGGCGGCACTCGATGGCTTGCTGCGGGCAGATCTTGACGCAGGAGTAACACTCCCAGCACTGCTCGGGCTCCTGGTTGAACGCCTTCATGGCGTGCCCGGTGTCGGAACCGTCCTGGTCAAGCTTCATCAGGTCGTGAGGGCAAATGTACATGCAAGCGGTCTTGTCCTGGCCCTTGCAGCCATCGCACTTATCAGTACGCACAAAAGTTGGCATAGTGCTAGATCTCCTAACGTTTCACTTCAGTGAATCGCCGCCATGACGGTTGAGAAGAGGGGCGGCCTCAGGTTTCCAGGGACGTGTGATCCGCCGAAACGCGTTGCTCTCGCGTCCCTGCCACGTCCGGCTCGTCGAACCGGTCTCGGCGTTAGGTCCCCGCTACTAGGTCGTAGAGGAAGCTTGGGCAGTTCGCCGAGCCCGGGTCACGTGAGGACGTGAAGGGTAGTGAGTGCACTATCTAACTGTCAAAACAGTATTTGCGTTTGCTTTCATAAATTCGCTTTATTAGACAATTCTGATGGCCTTAAACTTTGGATCGGCCGAAACGCCGTGCGCGCCGGCGTCCTTGGCCCTACCCCACGCCCGAGGTTAACTTCCGCAACCATGCCCACGACTGCCGACTCAGCCCCGCCCGACGCCTTGCTGCTCGTCGCCAGCGGCTGCACCCATTGCCACGCGGTCCTCGACGCCTTGGCGCAATTGGCCCACGAGGGCGCCCTGGCGCGTCTGGAGGTGGTCAACATCAACGTGCTCCCGGAAGTTGCCCAGTCGCTCGGCGCGCGCTCCGTGCCCTGGACGCGCCTTGGCCCGTTCGAGCTGGTCGG
>JBGSTR010000214.1:0-2186 GCA_041736365.1 Chromatiaceae bacterium
CCGCTACGTCAGGCTCTATAATCAGCACATCCCACAACGCGCCCTTGCACACTCGGCCCCCATCGATTGCCTCAAGAACTGGTACCGCGAGCGACCCGACCTGTTTCATAAACGACCTTATAATCAGGCGGGACTTGACACTTAGGCCAATACCAATTGCTTACGGCGAATGGGCCGATCCCGCCGATGGGCGCGCGGTGTCCGAGCTCGCCCGGCTGCGGTGCGACGGTCGCGACCAGATGTACCACGTCACGGCGATGGTCATCGCCGCCATGCCCCCCGAAAGCACCACCGGCAGGTCTCGGGTGGCGATCACCCACCCCACCGACGGGACCATCAGCAGGGTGCTGGCGTACTTGCCGAACGGCGGTATCACCTGCTCCGCCTCCCAGTCGCGCACGTAGCGGCCGAAGCGGGGGTGCTCCCTGAGCCACAGGTGCAGTCGCTTGGAGCCCTTGGAGAAGAAGAAGGCCGCGAGCAGCACGAAAGGCGTGGTCGGCAGCAGGGGCACGAAGATACCGACGATACCCACCGCCAGCACAATCCACCCCAGTCCGATCATCAACCATCGCCAGGACGCTTTCAGCATGAGAATTCGCTCGATGACGCGGTAGGTCTTAAATCTGCGCGGGGTAGCCGCGGATCAAGGCATTGTGCGCGGGTTGCGGAGCCGCGTCGCGGCGGGATTAAGCGGATGATCGCCGATTGTGATCCGAGACGCCGAAAAGGGCCACGCGAGCGCGCCTCTCAAGCCCGGCCGTCATCATCGGCGCAGCACCACGTCGCACGGGTTTTTGAAAGAGCTGAGCCAGCCGAGGATCTGATCGGCAACCAGGGTGATCCCGCCGGTAGCCCAGGCGGCGGCACCTTCGATCAGCAGGTCCTTGGGGTCGATCGACAATTGCGGGTCCTGAAGCGTGCCCTTCATGACAATGAACTGGTCGGCGAGCCCCAGGAGATTGAGCCCCACTCCCGTCCGTTTGGCGGTCTTGAAGCGCAGCTCAATCGCGCCGGTGCGCATATTGACCGCCCCCCCGCC
Source organism: Chromatiaceae bacterium (assembly GCA_041736365.1). Taxonomy (GTDB): domain Bacteria; phylum Pseudomonadota; class Gammaproteobacteria; order Chromatiales; family Chromatiaceae; genus JBGSTR01. The sequence goes on from JBGSTR010000214.1 coordinate 1,040, forward strand.
GAGCACGTTGTATGAATCCGTTTGGAGTCCGATTCCGCGCCGGCTGGTCGCGATCCCGTCGGCGACGGTGAGCTCCAGGGCCGCGCAGCGCAGGCTCGCGGCCTCGCGGCGCAGGTTCACGGTTGGATTGAGAATCTTCACCAGATTCACAAAGACGCCGGTCAGGGGCAGTCGCGCCAGCGACTGATCGACCCTTCCCGCGCCCAAGACCACCTCCACCCGTCCCGTTGCCGATCCCAGCAGCGCATCCAGGGACGTCCCGACCCCGCTCAGTCGACCGTCGATGGACTCGGGCACGGCGGACCGTGGCCCGGAGCTCTCCGCTTCGACCAGCCATGCCAGATCCAGATTGCCCTTGTGGTGCAGATCGACCCGCCATTGGTCCGTGTGGGGAGAGATCTTCAGATCGATCGCAACTCGTTCGTTCCCGGCGCGGGCGGATAGGTTCAGGCTACCGGTATCGAGCGTCGCATCCAGCGCGCCGTCGTCCACGCCGAAGTCGCCGAACCGCGCATGGCCCGCCGTCAGGTGAAACGAGCCGTCCAATGTCTTCAGCCCATCCAGCGGCAAGGGTTCTTTCATTCCCGGCACGACACCAGCGGACTCTCCCAGGTAAGGCCGTAGGTCCAGGGATTGCGACGCGAGTGTCGCCTCGACCCACATTCGAGGGCCGAACCGAACCAGCACGTTTCCCGAGACGTCACTGCCGCCGCTGCTCGCCTCGATGTCCCGCAGATCCAGGCGCCGTTTACCTCCCTCGAGCCGCGCCTTGGCCTTGAAGGACTGGTCGACTTGCAGATCCAGGCCCAGCAGCGCGGCGATCGACGCCAGGTCCGGACCCGACGTCTCGATCTTGAGTCGGCTGTTGTCGAGGTTGTGAAGATTGGCGAGTGTGCCGGTCACCCCAACGCGGGTCGCGCCGAGGTCGATGGCGAGATCGAGCGCCGGGTCGCGGCCGGCGAGCAAGGCGGACAAGGGGCCGACGTGACCCTCGACACTTGCCGCGGCCCCGTGCCAGGTGCCGCGAGCGGCGACCTCGATCCGCTTCCACGGATGCTCCTCAAGCAGCAGCTCGCTCAGCGAGCCGCCGGTGAGATCGATGTCGAAGGGCTGTTTCTCCAGGGTCGCGCCGGCGCGCAGGCGAACG
>JBGSTR010000240.1:0-9120 GCA_041736365.1 Chromatiaceae bacterium
AGGAGAGGCCCCCGGCGATCCCGCGGCCATGACCAGCCGCCCGATCGGCGAGGATGAAATCGCCGCGCGGCTCGCCGCGCTTGGGACCAACCCGCTCGGCATGCAGGCCGGCGATCCGGACTTCCGCATCTCGATCGCGGGCGTTCAGGAGAAGACCGCCTTCCTGCGCATGAAGAACCGCTGGCACTTGCCGGTAGGCGCGACCCCGACCTCCCACATATTTAAACCGGCGATGCGGGAAGGCACGAACGGCGCGGATTTTTCCGATACGCCCTGGAATGAATGGCTGTGCCTGCATCTGTGCCGCGCATTCGGCCTGCCGGCGGCGAGCACCGAGGTGCTGGAATTCGGCGGCGAGCCGGTGATCGTCATTGAGCGCTTCGACCGCCTGTGGCAACAGGGCGTGCTCTACCGCCTGCCGCAGGAGGATCTGTGCCAGACGCTCCGCGTGCCGCCGATCCGACCAGTCCGACGGCGGCCCCGGCATCGTCGATACCCTGACCTTCCTGAACGGCGGAATCGCCGCGCGAAGACCGCCTGACTTCATGAAGGCGCAGATCGTATTCTGACTGCTGGCCGCCATCGACGGCCACGCCAAGAACTTCTCGGTCTTCTTGACTCCGGGCGGCTTCCGCCTGACGCCACTCTATGAGGTGATGTCAGTCGCACCTTGTTCCCAATACTCGCCGCAGAAGGTCAAGCTGGCGCTGGCCATCGGCGATGGGCACCACTACCGCCTCAAGACCATCCTGCCCCGGCACTTCTACCAGACGGCGCAGAAGGCCGGGATTGCGAAGCAGGACATGGACGAGCTGTTCGCGGATGTCCTTACCCGCATAAATCCCGCCATCGAAGGCGCGGCGGCCCTGGCGGACAAGGCCGGGATGCCGCCAAAGACGGCAGACGCCATCTTCACGGGCATCCGCCATCGCGCGGGTCTTGCAGCCCCGTACGGTGGAACAAGCGCAGCGGTTCCACCGAATATCGACTTGAAGATACTGTCGACTGGGCCGATAGGCCCTGCGCAGTCGCTCAGGGGCGGCGGTTTGGCGTCATGGCTTGTTCGGCCGTTGCTCTGGTGGATCCGCTTCGCTTGATCCACCCTACGTCTACTTCATCGCCCGACTCGTCGGTTCAACGGGCTGGTCGAGGTGGACGCGCGGCTCATGACGAGGGTCGTTGGGGGTTCCATCGACTCATTCCGCCTCCTCGGAACCGGCTTCGGCCCTGGCGCATCGTAGGGTGGAACAAGCGCAGCGGTTCCACCAATTCGATCCGTCGAAGCGGATAAACCGCCAAGATCCAACGAAATATTTTGACACTATACGATTCGGCAGAGCGTAGAAATATGCGGCGTAACGTATAGAAGCGAACCGCAATCCTTGGCGCGCCGCAATGTCTCGTGAAGTTGCCTCGTGCCCTACAGGTCTAAGCTCGCACCATGCTTGCGCAGCCATTCCTTCCGCTCCCGATAATCGGGCATCACCTTGTCCACCTCGTTCCAGAACGCATCGCTATGGTCGCGGTGGTGCAGGTGGCATAGCTCGTGGACTGCGATGTAGTTGTCCCATCCCGTGTGATTATCTTCCCCGGAGGAGTTATCCTCTGTTCCGGGCTCGCGGGGTGCTTGAAGCGCTTGCCACGGGGCCAGATGGAGGGAGCCCGTAGGGCGAGCGGAGTCTGGCCCCGTGGCAAGCGCGGCCCCAAGTCCCAAATCCAATCGCCGGCGATCGTATCCGAGGAGCCCCCCGCCAGATGCAAGTCAGTTTGCACAAGAATGCACGCACGAGCCCGGCGATCCGTCGCGAGCTCCAGGCCTCGACGGAGCCCACGAAGGTGCTCGCCAGGCGCTACAATTTGAGCCCCATCACGGTGCGCAAGTGGCGCCGGCGCGACTCCATCGAGGACGCCTCGCATCGGCCTCACACCCTGCACGCCAACCTGTCCCCGGCCCAGGAATTCCTGGTGGTGGAGCTGCGAAAGCTCCTGCTGCTGCCGCTCGACGATCTCCTCGTCGTGATCCATGAGTTCATCAACGACAAGGTCTCGCGCTCGGGCCTGGACCGCTGCCTGCGCCGCCACGGCGTCTCCAACCTCGCCGACCTGATTCCCCGCGAGGAGTCCGAGAAGGCGCCCGCAAAGCGCTTCAAAGACTATGAGCCGGGCTTCGTGCACGTGGACGTGAAGTACCTGCCGCAGATGCCCGACGAGGACGCGCGCCAGTACCTGTTCGCCGCCATCGACCGCGCCACCCGCTGGGTCTACGTCGAGGTGCTGCCGACCAAATCCGCCACCAACGCCAGCGCTTTCCTCAAGCGCCTCGTCAAGGCCGCACCGTTTAAGATCTCCAAGGTCCTCACCGACAACGGCAAGGAGTTCTCCGACCGCTTCTGCGCCACCGGTCAACGTGCGCCCACCGGCAACCATGCCTTCGACAAGGTCTGCGCCGAGCATGGAATCGAGCATCGCCTCATCAAGCCCAGACACCCGCAAACCAACGGCATGATCGAGCGTTTCAACGGCCGCATCAGCGAGGTGCTCCGTACCACCCGTTTCCGCTCGGGCGAGCACCTGCACGACACCATCACCCGCTACGTCAGGCTCTATAATCAGCACATCCCACAACGCGCCCTTGCACACTCGGCCCCCATCGATTGCCTCAAGAACTGGTACCGCGAGCGCCCCGACCTGTTTCATAAACGACCTTATAATCAGGCGGGACTTGACAACTAAGGGAGCTTGATAGGTTTCGCGTCGCTCTACCCATCCTACGGTTCTGGCTTCAGAACGTAGACCCGTAGGATGGGCAAAGGCCGATAGGCCGTGCCCATCAATTGCGCCCACGATGGGCACGCTGCGCTTTGCCCATCCTACGTCTTGATCAGATTCCTTGGATTGGCTCGTACACCGTAGACCCGTAGGATGGGAAAAGGCCGATAGGCCGTGCACGTTTCGATCGGAAAGCCTCCCCCGGGGCGACGCTGGAGGAGATTCAAGCCCAGTTGGAGCGGCGAACCGGTGTCCATGCGCATGGACAGACGATCCAAAAGGTGTTGCGCGAAACAGGAATCGAGCGCTGCACGCAGGGCTCGGGCGTGCGGGTGGAGGTCGCGGCGGAGCCGACGCGCCGATATGGCTACACCGAGGCTCATCGGCGACAGGAGCCGGAGCAGACCGATCCGAGCCGTCTGAGCGATGCGGAATGGGCCTTGGTGGAGGATCTGTTCGACAACGAGGGTCAGCGCGATAGAGTTTTGTAAAGACCCTCTAAGGAAGCGCTGACTAAATGCCGTCCTGGCATTTGATCAGCTCGCGGTCCGAAGGCGCGACTCAAAAAGCGCCCGATTTTCAATGGCATGCAGCCATCGAAGATGTCGAGCTTTCCATGGTTGTCCCTCGATCTTGTGCCGATCGGAGCATTCGCTCTCTCATCACTCAACGACGCCTGTGACCGGTATCTCCTATATCGATAGCGGCCCGTCCCGCGCGATCGCCCTGTGAGGTAGATCCGGACTGCCGCAATTGCCCGTGTTGAACTAGGCACGCACGATCGAATGCCTTCTCGGTATTTGACCGGCTCGCGGTCCGAGAGTCGCGACTCTTGAACCGCTCCATTTTCAAGCGCTCAGAGCGCCTGAAAATGCCGGGCCATTCATGGCCCGGACGGGAAACGCAGACAGGTTTCCCAATGTAAGGAAACGCAGTGCTTCGCCAGCCGTGGATGGCCAGCTCGTGATGCACGCCGAAGCGGGTAATTCACTCGGGTGGACCCGAGACTATCCGCGCATCGGAAAGGAGAAGGGCACTCCATGCTTTGACACTGGATGCCCTTGGTCGTTTGCCATTCAGCGGCTGACAAGGAGGAAGAGCAGCTGTGTCTAAGCCGATCCGTATCTTCATTCGCCCGTTCTTATTTGCCGTCGTCGCCCTATTGGTCGGCGCTGCATGCTTGGTGGCCGAGGCATCTGCCACGGACCTCAAGGCACTCGGTTTTGTGAATGTACTCGACTATGGTGCCGACCCGACCGGCACGAGCGATTCAACCCTTCAGATCCGTCGGGCGATCAAGGCCGCGTATGCGGCGAACAAGCCAACCTTCTTCCCCAGCGGCACCTATTTGGTGAGCGATACGCTGGAGATGCGCACGAGCTCCGGTCGGGGCTACGAGCTGGTCGGCTCCACCCGCGGTCGGGTGACCATTCGTCTGCTGGACGGCGCGCCGGGATTCCAAGCGTGCGCGGATTATCCGTACTCGCTCTCCGATTGCGTGCTCAAGGCAACCGTGGAAAAGACCACTTGTTCGGTCGTTTCCCGGCCGAGCGTAAAGCCGGTCATCGACTTCTGGCGCGAGAGCGCGGTGTGTCCGGGCGAGCGCGAATTCGCCGACGGTGCCAATACATACAGCCACGTGTTGAAGCACATCGATATCGTGCTGGGCAATAACCCGGGGGCGGTGGGCCTGCGTGAAAGCGCCGCGGAGATGGTGCTGGTAGAGGACGTGGCCATCAATGCCACGGGCGGCCTTGCCGGTATGTATGAAATGAGCGCGAGCGGCGCGCTGTTGACGGATATCCGCATCACGGGCGGACAGCACGGGATCTACGCGCCGAAGTCGCGGGGCGGGGCGGCGTTGATCACCGGGCTTACCCTGCGCGACCAGCTCTCGACGCCGATCGTATTCGACTACTACTACCCCTTAACACTCGTCGGATTCGATATCGACATGCCCGGCTCATCGCCGGTCATCTATACCGACAATAGAAGCCGCAGCGGCGAGCATCTCGCGCTCGTCGACGGGGTGCTGCGCGCCTGCGACGACACCGGTATTCCATTCATCGACAACGTCGATCGCTCGATCTACCTGAAAAACGTCTATGTCACCGGCGCGCGCACGCTGGTGGTAAACGGCGACGGATCGACGCTTTCGGTGCCGGATGCGGCGCAGACCTATCGCGTGGGCGAGTACAGCTACAACGGGGATTTCGCGACACGCTATGGCGATTTCGGCAAGCTCGTTGAAGGCATCAATACCGACGACACCTATCTCAACGGTTTGGTGACGAGCCTGCCGGACCTGGAGGTATCCGAAACGGCAGCTATACCGGCCGACCTGCAGACGCGGCATACGCTTTCACGCACCTTCTGCGACATTGAAGATCCCGAGATCTTGAACGTCAAGGACTATGGCGTCGCGGGCAACGGCAGTGACGATACGACGGCGCTGCAGGCCGTGATCGACCTGGCGGAGGCACAAGGAACCGATACGGTTTTGCTGCCGCCTAGAACCTACCGCCTGAGCGATACGCTGGAGCTGCGTGCGCACACCCAGCTCTGCGGCACCTCGCTTAACCACGTTGCAATCGTGCCGGGCGGGTGGAATCCGAGCGCGCCCACGCCGATGATTCGCAGCGCCGACGACCCGGCGAGCACTGCTGCGATCAGCGAGCTGTCCATTAATATCCCGAACCCCAATCTATTTGCGCTGCATTGGCGCAGCGGTCGCGACTCGGTGGTCCACCGCGTGCTTCCGAACGTCAACTGGGGGGTGGAAAACGCGCCGAATGTGCGCAATCGCTTCCTGATCAGCGACAACGGCGGGGGACGTTGGTACGGCCTGATCCAGGGCACTGGAGGCGCGCAGCCCCAGCACCCGGATCTCCGCACCATCAAGATCGACGGCACCCGCGAGCCACTCGCGTTCTACGTCTTCCACACCCAGTACGTGAAACCCTCGGGCAACCCGATGGTGGAGGTCCGCAACAGCGAGAACGTGAACTTCTACGGCGGCAAACACGAGCTGATGAAGAACGCGATCAACCAGGATCGCTTTCCGCCGGGCACCCTGCCGTTCGTGCTCGGGATCTACAACTCCCACAATATCGGCGTCTACGGCATGGAGGGCCGTTCCTGGACGGATGTGGACGACGCCGTTATCGAGGTTCAGCTCAGCTCCGACGTGACCATTGCAAACGTGGGTGAACGTTCGTTCAGCGAGTACTACTACCCGGAGTCCGAGTGGTACCAGATCAAGGAGATCACCCCCGGGGGCAGCAATGGGGTCTTGGCGACCTCGTTCGTGGCGCTCTACAAGTCCGCTTCTCCGTTTCTGATCGCGAACCTCGTGGCGGACACCAAGGATGTCACCGAGGGTCAGCCGGTGGCTTTGACTTGGTCGTCGGCCGAGGCGAGCGCTTGCACCGGCACCGGCTTCGACACCAACGGGGCGACATCCGGCACGCTCGTGCTCACGCCGGCCGCGAGCACAACCTTCACGCTCGCGTGTAGCAACGGCGCTGGCGACACCGCCCGCATGTCGGTCTCGGTCATGGTCAAACCTATGCCGTTGCCTACGCTAAGTCTTTCGGCAAGCGCCGCCACCGTGACGCGAGATGACCCGGTGAAGCTGAGCTGGTCGGCTACGGACGCGAAGACGTGCACCGGCACCGGCTTCGCGACCAATGGGGCAACCGTTGGCACGGCAACCGTGAATGTGGCGGCGACTTCGACGTTTACAGTCGCGTGCAGCAACGCCCTGGGCCGCTTGACCGAAAAGTCGATCGCGGTGACGGCGCTGCCGATGCCCACGGTGAGCCTTGCGGCGGACCGAGCGGTGGTGACGCGGGGTCAGCCGACTACGTTGAGCTGGTCGTCCACGGACGCGGTCTCGTGTTTCGGAACCGGGTTCTCCACCGGCCAGGCGACGAGCGGCACGGTTACCATCACGCGCAACCTTACGTCCACGTTCACCGTAAGGTGCGGCAATGCCGGGGACGGCGACGCCGAGCAGTCGGTGACGGTGACGGTCGTGCCTCTGCCTAAGGCGAGCCTTGTGGCGGATGCTGCCAAGGTAACAGTCGGTCAGCCGCTGACACTGACCTGGTCGTCTACGGACGCGACGGCGTGCACGGGCTCCGGCTTCGACACCACCGGGGCGACCGCCGGCTCGGTTGCGGTCACGCCTGCCGCGACCGCAACCTTCGGGCTCTCGTGCGCGAACGCCGCGGGTGACACTATTCAGAAATCGGTCACGGTGACGGCGTTGTCTCTGCCGACCGTGAGCCTCGCGGCGGATCGCGAGGCGGTGACGCAGGGTCGGCCGATTACGCTGACCTGGTCTTCCACGGATGCGGCCGCGTGTTCAGGCAGCGGTTTCGTCACTGGCGGGAAAACGAGTGGCGCGGTGAATGTAACGCGCTACGCGACAACTACGTTCGCCGTCACGTGCCGCAATGCGGTGGGCGGCACGACCGAGCGGTCGGTCACGGTGACGGTCCTGCCGCTGCCTAAGGTGAGCCTTGCAGCTGACGCTGCAAAGGTAACACTCGGTCAGCCCGTGACACTGACCTGGTCGTCCACGGACGCGACCGTCTGCACGGGCTCGGGCTTCGATACCGCGGGGACCACCAGCGGGTCGGTCGCGGTCTCGCCTGCCGCGACCGCGACCTTCACTCTTGCGTGCAGCAACGCCGCCGGCGGCAGTGCTCGGAAGTCGGTCACGGTGACGCCTCTACCACTGCCCACGGTATCCTTTGCGGCGGATCGCGAATTGGTGACTCAGGGTCAGCCAATTAAGTTGACCTGGTCGTCCGCGGAGGCGGCCGCGTGTTCGGGCAGCGGCTTGGTCACGGGCGGGAAAACGAGCGGCGCGGTGACTGTCACGCGCTACGCGACAACTACGTTCGCCGTCACGTGCCGCAATGCGGTAGGTGGCACGACTCAGCAGTCGCTCACGGTGACGACGGTGCCGCTGCCGAAGTTGAGCCTTGCTTCGGACGCTGCCAAGGTGACACTTGGTCAGCCGGTAACGTTGACCTGGTCGTCCACGGACGCGACCGCGTGCACGGGCACCGGGTTCGATACCGAACGGGCGACTGCCGGTTCGGTTGCGGTCTCGCCTGCCGCGAACACGACGTTCACCCTTGTTTGCAGCAACGCCGCCGGCGGCATCGCGCAGCGGTCGGTCGCGGTGATGGCGCTGCCTGTGCCCACGGTGAGCCTTGCGGCGGATCGAGGGGTGGTGACACGGGGTCAGCCAATCACGCTGACCTGGTCGTCCACGGACGCGGCTGCGTGCTCGGCTAGCGGCTTCGCTACCGAAGGGGCGACGGCCGGCGCGGTTACCGTCACCCGCTACGCGACGTCCACGTTCACCGTCACGTGCCGCAATGCCGTCGGCAGCGCCAGCGAGCAGTCGGTCACGGTGACGGCGGTGCCTCTGCCGACGTTGACCTTGGTGGCGGAGCGAACGACGGTAACGCCGGGCGAGCCGGTAGCCTTGAACTGGTCGTCACAGGGCTCGAAGACGTGCTGGGGCGCCGGCTTCGCCACCCGCAAGGCGACGAACGGTACGGCGACCCTCACGCCGAACGCAACATCGACTTTCCGCGTCACGTGCGGAAATGGGGCGGGCGGCAAGACCGAGAAGTCGGTCACCGTGACGGTGGTGCCTTTGCCGACCGTAACCCTGGTGGCGAAGCCATCGGCGGTATCGCCGGGCCAGCCGGTAACCTTGAGCTGGTCGTCACAGGACGCGAACGCGTGCGTAGGCATCGGGTTTGCCACCGAGCGCGCAACGCGCGGCACCGCGAGTGTTACGCGAAACCAGACGTCGACGTTCGGCGTGCGGTGCCTCAATGCGGCGGGCGGCACGACGGAGAAGTCGGTAATGGTCACGGTGCTGAAGTAGTGGGTCGAGCCCCGGCGTTCGTCGGGGCCAACGCAAATCACCGGCGCCGGGAGCGGCGCCGGTGAGTCGCATTTAGAGAGCTAAGCGGATTCTGCGATACCGCACGGTGCAGAAGCCGCGGATCGGGGGGACTCAGTCTTGTCCCCAGACCAGCCTTCCGGCATCGGCGAGGTCGTAACCGCCGAGTATCTCAGCCCATTCCAGGGTCCGCGGGTCTTTCAGCCGCTCGACGAGCTGCTGGAACAATTGACGAAAGTAGACGCCGCGCTCCAGTGCGATGTCGAAGCATTCCCACCCGGTCGAGAGGAAGTCGAGTCCGTTCTCGGCCGCGGCGGCGCGGGCGCCGGGGGCGATGTCGGCGATGTCGAGTGAGATCGAGGCCGCCGCGTCGCGCTCGGAGAGTGCCTCGGTGACGATGTGAAGCTGCTCGATGC
>JBGSTR010000264.1:0-5102 GCA_041736365.1 Chromatiaceae bacterium
ACGCCGTCGCGGTGCAGCCCCTTGTGCACCCGCTCGGCGGCCTTCTCGACCTCCCAGTGCGCGCGAACCGCCTCCACGTCGGGCAGGTCCGCGGCGGCGAATACATGCGGGTGTCGGCGGATCATCTTGGTGCAGATCGCCTCCACCACCTGGGGGAAGGCGAATGCGCCCTGCTCTTCCGCCATGCGGGCGTGAAAGACGACCTGGAACAGCAGATCCCCAAGCTCGTCGCACAGCTCGGGCAGGTCCCCATTCTCGATCGCTTCGGCGACCTCGTAGGCCTCTTCCAGGGTGTAGGGCGCAATGCTGGCGAAGGTCTGCTTCAGATCCCAGGGACAGCCGTCCAGCGGATCACGCAGCCGCGCCATGATGGCGAGCAGTGCGTCGATCGAGCCGTGTTGATCCATAGGTATGGTTTGCGATGTCGGCGCGCCGGGAGTGGGCGAGCGCTAGGCGTAGCGATTGAATACCAAGCCAAGGAGGATGGCGCCGATCCCGCCCCAAAACCAGTAGTCCTTGGGAATGCCGATGATCTCATCGGGCTTGGTGCGCGCGGGGTCCGCCAGAATTTCCGAGAGGTGCGGACCTGCCATGAACCAGGGAATGAAGCCGAACATCACCGGGACCGAGATCCATAGAGGTACCGGGTCATTGAGATACAGGATCGCGACCAGCGCGGGCCAGCAGAGGATATAGGCGGCGGTCAGCTTCGCGTCGAGCGACCGGTTTGCGGTTAGCGCGAAGGCCCAAACCGCGCCGATGCCCCAAGCGGCGGCGATGACGATGATGATAAGGCGCATGGGTTGGGCAATCGCCGCGCGCGATCCAACGAGGAGCGCTCAGAACTGACCGGTGCGCAGCAGCACCAGGGTGCAGGCGTGCTCGAAGGGGATGTGCGAGTCCATCAGGGCCAGCTCGAGCTCACGCGACTCGGTGCCGGGGTTCATGATGACGCGCCCGGGACGTAGATCGACGATCGATCGAATTTGATCGTGCACGCGCTCGGGTCCGACATAGAGCGTGAGGGTGTCGACCGGCTCGCCGATGGTCGCCAGGTCGCGCACCACCGGGATTTCGTCGATGCGCGACGCCTTGGGATGCACCGGGATGACGCGGTAGCCCTTTTCCCTCAGCAGCGCCACCGCCTGATAGGCGTAGCGGGTGGGCTTGGGGCTGGCCCCGAGCACCACCACCGTCTGCTCCGCCGGTTTGCGCGGGCGATGCGTCATGGCTAGTTGCGGGCCTTGTCGACCAGCTTCTTCTCGCGAATCCAAGGCATCATCTCGCGCAGTCGCTCGCCGACCTCCTCGATCTGATGCTCCTCGCCGAGGCGGCGCAGGGCCTTCATCTTGGGGGCGCCGGCCTGGTTCTCGAGGATGAACTCGCGGGCGAACTCGCCTGAGCGGATCTCGTTGAGGATGCGCTTCATCTCCGCCTTGGTCTCGCCGGTGATGATGCGATCGCCGCGGGTGAGATCCCCGTACTCGGCGGTATTGGAGATGGAGTAGCGCATGTTCGCGATACCGCCCTCGTAGATCAGGTCCACGATCAGCTTCACCTCGTGCAGGCACTCGAAATAGGCCATCTCGGGCGCGTAGCCGGCCTCGACCAGTGTCTCGAATCCGTTCTGGATCAGTGAAGTCAGGCCGCCGCAGAGGACCACCTGCTCGCCGAACAGATCGGTCTCGCACTCCTCCCGGAAGCTGGTCTCGATGATGCCTGCACGTCCGCCGCCGTTGGCCGAGGCGTAGGCGAGCGCGACATCGCGCGCCTGCCCGGTGGCATCCTGGAAGACCGCGATCAAGCTCGGCACGCCGCCGCCCTGGGTGTAGGTGGAACGCACCAGATGACCGGGGCCCTTGGGCGCGATCATGATGACGTCGAGGTCCTCGCGGGGCTCGATCTGGCCGAAATGGATGTTGAAACCGTGAGCGAAGGCGAGCGCCGCGCCCTCTTTGATGTTCGGTGCGATCTCCTCGCGGTACAGCCGGGCCTGGTGCTCGTCGGGCGCCAGCACCATGACCACGTCGGCGCCCTTCACCGCCTCGGCGATCGGCTTCACGTCCAGTCCGGCGTTGGTTGCCTTGGCCGCCGATGCGGAGCCCGGCCGCAGACCGACGGTGACGGAGACGCCTGATTCCTTCAGGTTGTTGGCATGGGCATGTCCCTGGGAGCCGTAGCCCAGGATCGCCACATGCTTGCCCTGAATCAGGGAGAGATCCGCGTCTTTGTCGTAGTAAACGTTGATGGTCATTATGGTTTTCTCAATAGATGTCGCTAAATCTGAATGCGGCGCGCAAGCATGCACGAGACACGGCGGAACGCCACGCGAACGCCGGCGAGCCGAACGGCCGCCGACGCCGATTGCAGGTGTCGGCTTAGAGCGTGAGACCCTTGTCCCCGCGTGCGATACCGGTGGGGCCGGAGCGAACGACCTCGACGATCAGGCCCTCGGGCACCGCATCGATGAAGGCGTCCAGCTTCTTGGAGGCGCCGGTCAGCTCGACCACGTAGGTGGTGTCGGTCACGTCGATGATCTTGGCGCGGAAGATCTCTGTCAGGCGCATCAGCTCCTCGCGATCACCATGCACCGCGCGCACCTTGATCATCATCATCTCGCGCTCGATGTGCGGTCCCTCGGAGAGGTCCAGCAGCTTCACCGTATCGATGAGCTTGTTGAGCTGTTTCTTGATCTGCTCGACGATCTCCTCGTTGCCGGTGGTGACCAGGGTCATGCGCGACAGGGTGGGGTCGTCGGTCGGGGCCACCGTGAGCGACTCGATGTTGTAGCCGCGGGCGGAAAACAGACCGGCGACACGGGACAACGCACCGGCCTCGTTCTCAAGCAGCACGGAAATGATGTGTCTCATGTCAGGCCAGCTCCCTCTCGGACAGGCTCGGCGGCAGGTGCATCTCGTGCTGACCCTTGCCCGCCGCGATCATCGGATAGACGTTCTCGGTGGGATCGACCACGACATCGAGGAACACGAAGCGGTCCTTCATCCCGAAGGCCTCGCGCATCGCCGCTTCGAGATCACCGGGCTTCTCGACGCGAATGCCGACGTGCCCGAAGCTCTCCGCCAGCTTGACGAAATCCGGGAGCGCGTCGACATAGGAATGCGAGTAGCGGCTCTCGTAGAAGAACTCCTGCCACTGACGCACCATGCCCATGTAGCCGTTGTTGAGCAGCACGACCTTGATCGGCAAGCCGTATTGCTTGCAGGTCGCCATCTCCTGAATGCACATCAGGATGCTGGCCTCGCCCGAGATGCAGGCCACCTGGGCGTCCGGAAATGCGAGCTGAACCCCCATGGCGGCCGGCAGCCCGAAGCCCATGGTGCCCAGACCGCCCGAGTTGATCCAGCGCCGCGGCTTGTCGAAGGGGTAGAACTGGGCGGCGAACATCTGGTGCTGACCCACGTCGGAGGTCAGATACAGATCCCCATCGGTCACCTTGTACAGGGTCTCGACCGCGAACTGGGGCTTGATCTTGTCGCTGTGACGGTCGTAATGCAGGCAATCCATGCGTCGCCATTCGTCGATCTTCGCCCACCAGTCGGCGATCGGCGCCGGGTCGGGCGTCGGGCGTTGCTCCCGGAACAGTCGCAGCATATCGGCGAGCACATTGCCCACTTGGCCGACGATGGGCACGTCCACGCGCACGTTCTTTGAGATCGACGAGGGGTCCACGTCGATGTGGATGATCTTGGCGTGGGGGCAGAAGTGCTCGATCTTGCCGGTCACACGGTCGTCGAAACGCGCACCGATGGCGATCAGCACGTCGGTCTCGTGCATCGCCATGTTCGCCTCGTAGGTGCCGTGCATGCCCAGCATGCCGATGAACTGGCGCTCGGTCATGGGGAAGGCACCCAGACCCATCAGGGTGCTGGTGATCGGGAATCCGGTCGCGTGCACCAGCTCGGTCAACTGTGCCGAGCCCTCGCCGAGAATCACCCCGCCGCCGGTGTAGAGCACCGGCCGGCTGGCCTGGACCATCAGGTCCACAGCCTTCTTGATTTGCCCCAGGTGCCCCTTCTCGGTCGGATGATAGGAGCGCATCCGCACTTCCTTCGGATAGTCGTAGGGGATGCGGACATTGGGGTCGGTAATATCCTTGGGGATATCCACGACCACCGGCCCCGGACGTCCGGTAGTGGCGATGTAGAAGGCCTTGCGAATGGTCATCGCCAGGTCGTGAACATCCTTGACCAGGAAGTTGTGCTTCACGCAGGGGCGCGTAATGCCGACCGTATCGACCTCCTGGAAGGCATCGCTGCCGATCACGGGCGTCGGCACCTGACCCGACAGGATCACCATGGGTATGGAGTCCATGTAGGCGGTGGCGATGCCGGTCACGGCGTTGGTCGCCCCCGGGCCCGACGTGACCAGGCACACCCCGCACTTGCCCGTGGCGCGGGCATAGCCGTCGGCGGCATGGCTCGCGCCCTGCTCGTGACGAACCAGGATGTGCTTGACCTTTTCCTGCTTGAAAACGGCGTCGTAGATGTGCAGGACCGCGCCGCCGGGATACCCGAAGACGTACTCTACACCCTCGTCGATCAACGCCTGGACGACGATATCGGCTCCACTCAGTTCCACCTCGGCGACCTCCGATCAGCGCGCTGCTCAGGTTGCCCGGGGAAAGCGGCTCGGCGGCGCAATAAAGGCCGTCTCGCAGCAATCCGGAAGGACATCGTCGACGACCGCAGGGGCGGCCCGCACACCCGGCAGGAGAAGAACATTAGAAGATGTTGAAAAGTAGCGGAAGGTACAGGACAGCACGGGTTTGGGTCAAGATAACCGACAACGATGGTCGGTCCAAGGTCGCGTGATTGCCGGCCGGGACTCGGGCCGATAGTCGATCCGCGTCACGGCACGGACGCCCTGGATGCGGGAGTATAGGCGTCAACCCTTCTGCGACGGAACATCGTCGACCGTGAGCCAAACATCGCAGCGATCCCATCGGACCTACCCGAGCCGTGCCGCGTGCACCCTGCTCGCGTTGGCATGCGTCGCACTGACCTGCCTCGGACCGACGGCCCCGGCCGCCGCCGCGGTCTACAAGTGGGTGGACGCGGACGGCGTCACCGTCTACTCGCGGC